>JANOGJ010000622.1:0-2906 GCA_031405995.1 Acidobacteriota bacterium | reverse complement strand
CGGCCCAGGTCAAACTGGTGCATGGCCGGCGCGCGAAACAACTCGCGGTTGGTCACTTTCAGCACGTTCTTGTAGTAGAGGACGATGTCGCTGTAGACCGAATTCGTGCCGTACAGGTAGTAGCGCTGACCCTGGCCGGCGTCGAAGGAGTCGACGAATTCGGCGCCAGGATAGACCGGCGCTCCGCCCAACTCCTGCACCGTAGGCCACCCTGGCGGCGTCGGCGACGCGGCGGTGTCGGCCGGGAGCATCGGCGGCCCCGCGGGCTTCGTGGCGGGGGCCGCCTGCCCGGTCGAGCCCGGAAACGGCTTCGGGACCGGCACTGGCGGGTTCTGCGCCAGCGAGAGTCCGATCGCCGTTACGACGCCGAGCCTCGCCACCGAGATCACCTCAGTATTATAGGATCGTGAATGCCCTCATTTCGGCCTGCGATCGCGAACAGGGCCGGCTGCTCGACGTGGTCCGAACGCTGGTCGCGCGCGAGTCCCCCAGCACCGACCGGGCGGCGCTCGAGACCTGCGCTGTCGAGCTCGTCGGCTTCCTAGGAAGCGCCGGCGCGTCGGTCACCCGGGTGGCGGCCGAATCCACGGCAGCGCATGTCGTGGCTGAGTGGCCGGGCGGCGGGCCGCGCATCCTCCTGGTCGGGCATTTCGACACCGTGTGGCCCATGGGACAACTCGTCCGGATGCCGATCGTGGAGCGGGACGGCAAGCTCTTCGGTCCCGGCATCTTCGACATGAAGGCCGGTCTGGCGATCGGGCTGACCGCGGCCAGGGTGCTCGCGGCCGAGGTGCCCGAGTCCCGGCGGCCGCGCGTGACGCTGCTCGCGACGTCGGATGAGGAGGTCGGCAGCCGCTCGTCGCGGACGGAGATCGAGCGCCGCGCACGCGAGAGCGCGGCCGTGCTGGTCCTCGAACCGGCGCTCGCCGGCGGGGCCGTCAAGACGGCGCGCAAGGGTGTCGGCGAGTTCAGGCTCACGGCGCACGGCGTCTCGTCGCACGCTGGTGTCGATCCCGGCGCGGGCGCGAGCGCGATCCACGAATTGGCGCGGCAGATTCTGGCCGTTGTCGCCCTCAACGATCCCGGACGAGGCCTCACGCTGAACGTCGGTGTCATCGACGGCGGCACCCGGTCGAACGTCGTCGCCGAGCGCGCGTCGGCCCTGGTTGACGTGCGGGTCACCCGCGCCGAAGACGCCCCGCGCGTCGAGGCGGCGCTCGCGGGTCTCAAGGCCACGAATCCCCGGGTGAGGTTCGAGGTGTCGGGCGGCGTCAATCGTCCGCCGATGGAGCGCACCGCCGGCGTGGCGCGGCTCTACGAGCTTGCGCGCGCCGTGGCCCGTGAGATGGGTCGCGTTTTGGCCGAAGGCGCCACCGGCGGCGCCTCGGACGGGAACTTCACAGCCGCACTCGGCGTCCCTACGCTTGACGGCCTCGGCGCGCTTGGCGACGGCGCGCACGCGCTCCATGAGCACGTCGTTATCAAGGAGTTGGCGCCGCGCGCGGCGCTGCTCGCCGGGCTCATGGCTAAGATTGCGGAAAACTGAGTTAACTTAGAACTCAGAGGCGGAATTGGAGGGCGGGGCTTTAGCCCCGCCGCATCGCCGGGCCTGAAGGCCCGGCCTCCATTCAGCAACCGAGGACCGAGGACTGTTATGAACGGACTGAAGACTGCGGCACTGCTGGCATTCCTGAGCGCGTTGCTCATCGTGGCCGGAGGCGCGTTGGGCGGACAGAGCGGCCTGGTGCTCGCCCTCGGCATGGCCGTCGTGATGAACTTCGGCAGCTACTGGTTTTCCGACAAGATCGTCCTGCGAATGTATCGCGCGGTCGAGGTCGGCCAGGATCACCCGCTCTACCGGATGACCGCGCGGCTGGCGCAGAAGGCCGCGTTGCCGATGCCCAAGGTGTACGTGATTCCCGACCCGTCGCCGAACGCGTTCGCGACAGGCCGTAATCCGCAGCACGCCGCGGTCGCCGCGACCGAAGGCATCATGCGCCTCCTGTCGGAATCGGAGCTCGAAGGTGTGATCGCGCACGAGCTTGCGCACGTCAAGAATCGCGACATTCTCACGGCGACGATTGCGGCCACGTTGGCGGCAGCGATTACGTCACTCGGCTACATGGCGATGTTCTTCGGCGGCTCGCGCGACCGCGACGGCAACAGCAATGCGCTCGCTGGGCTCGCGATGCTGATCCTCGCGCCGCTGGCCGCGGCATTCATTCAGGCGAGCATCTCGCGGCAGCGCGAGTTCGCCGCCGACCGGGGCGGCGCCGAGATCGTCGGCTCGCCGACCGGCCTGGCCAGCGCGCTCCGTCGCATCGAGGCCGGCGTAAAGCAGATTCCCATGGACGCCAATCCCGCGACGGCGCACATGTTCATCATGAAGCCGTTCTCGGGCGGCGGGGTCGGCAGGTTCTTCGCGACTCACCCACCGACCGAAGCCCGCATCAAGGCGCTGATGGAGCTCCGGCCCGGACTCTACTGACCGCCGCCTGCACCATCGTCTTCACCTGCCGCACGTAGCCGGTGGGCGCGTAGCCCCGCTGGTACAGCTCGCTGTAGCCCTCGACGAGCGTGGGGTACTCCCGCGCGAGAAACGCGAAGAAGTGCTGGCGCACGCCGTCCTCGAAGTGCGCGACGTTGGCACCGACGAACCGCACGCCGGTGTGGTGGATGGCCTCGAGCGTCCGCATCACGCTCGATCGCGACGTCGTGATCCCGGGCACGAGCGGCATCATCAGCACGCCCGTCTCCACGCCGGCGTCGGCGAGCTGCCGGGCCGCGCGCAACCGCTGCGCCGGAGGCGCCGTGCCGGGCTCGAGTGTCGCCCACGCGCGTTCGTCCACGCTCGGCACGCTCATGAACACCTGGCAGCCTGCCTCGCGCGTGGCCCGCACCAGCAC
>JANOGJ010000592.1:0-2061 GCA_031405995.1 Acidobacteriota bacterium | reverse complement strand
TGCCGACTTCCTCCAGGCGGTTGGCGTGCTGCAGACGCGCATCCTGCGCCATGGATCCGGTCCGGTCCACGAGCACGCGGTCCACGAGGTCCTGGCCGGTCTGGTCGGTGACGAGGACGGCGGACTCGACGACCCGGATCGAGCGGCCGTCGATGCGCTCGAGGTTGGACTCGACCTGGTCCACCCGGCCCTCCGACGCCAGGCGGGCGTCGAGCCACGCGCGGCCCGCGAGGCCGGGGAACGGCCGGCCCGACGTCCGCGCCATCGCGTCGCGCGCATGGCCGTAGCCGAAGATCCGCGCGAACGTGTCGTTGCACTGCACGAGCAAGCCGTCCGGCGTCATGAGGGCATGGCCAAACAGCCCGCTGCCGAGCAGGCGGTCCTGGATGGCCGCCGCGCCGGCGAGGGCGTCCTCGAGCCGCTGGCGTACCGCGCGGGTTTCTTCCGTCAGGCGTTCGAGCCTGGCGCTGGTATCCCCGAGTTCGCCCTGGAGGGCATTGCGCGCGGAGACGAACTCCGCTTCAACCACGGCGAGGCGTCCTTCCGCCTCCCGGCGCGCTTCTCGCACGGCCGCCTCGAGCAGCGCGCGGCGGGTATGTTCCTGGTCGAACTTCCGGCGCAGCCCGTCGAGTTCTCCGGCGAGCTTGTCGCGCTCGGCGATGGCGGCGGTCCTGGCTCCGGTGATCTCGGCGTGCGCGGCCCGGAGCGAGTCGACGGTCTCCACGAGGCGCACCCGATCGAGGTCGAGCTGATGGCGCTCCTGTTCGATCGCCTCAGCGGCTCGCATCCGTTCGTCGTTCGCGCGTTCGGCGGCGTCGGCGCGGTGCCGCTCGGCAATCCGCGCGTCATCGGCTTCGCGCCGCTCGCGTTCGAGGTCTTCACGGGTTCGATTCCAGGCGGCGCGGTCGGCGGCGTGCGCGTGGGCGGCCTCACGCAGGTCCGCCTGCGCGGCGTCGAGGGCCGCGGTGAGGCGCTCGCGCGTGCCGGCGTCGGCCTCGAGATCGGCGAGCCTCGACTCGAGCTCGCGTCGTTTGCCGTCCCAGGCCGCGCGCTCCGCGGCGTGGGCGGCGTCCATACGATCGCGCTCGGCGCGCGCCGCCTCCCAGACGGCTCGTTCAGACTCGCGCACCTCGGCCAGCTGCCGGAGCTCCGCTCGCGCGGCGTCCAGCGCGGTCTCGAGTTCCTGCCGGCCGTTCGACGCCTCGCGGGCGTTGTGCAGGCGGCCTTCGAACTCCTGGCGAGCCGCCTCCCATCGGGCGCGATCGGCCTTGTGCTCGCCGGTGGTGTGCCGCAACAGCCCCTGCGCGGCCTCGAGGCTCGCCTCGATGTCGGCGCGCTCGTCGTGGGCCGTAGCCAGTTCGGCCGCCTTGGCGGCGACGGCGTTTCGCGCCTCGTCCAGCGCGGGCTGGAGGTTCGGCCGCGCCGCCGCGGCCGCGATCAGCTCGGTGCAGCGCGTTTCGAGGTACTCGCGCGCTTCGTCCCATTCGGCACGCGCGCGCGCGTGGTCGTCCGTCAGCCTGGTCTCGAGTGTGCGGCGCTCCGCTTCCCACACCTCGCGGGCCTTCTCGGGCTCGACGGCGATGCGCGCCTCGAGCTGCCGGCGCGTCTCGTCCCACTCGGCCCGCTCGGTCGCGTGGCGATCGGCGAGCTGTTTCAATTCACCGCGAACGGATTCGAGCGCGGCTTCCAGGTCGGCGCGGGCCGCATCGACGGTGCGCGTGTCCTCGCGCCGCGCGTCCAGCTCCTGGCGCGTGGTGGTCAGGGCCACGCGCATCTCGTTCAGCCGCGACTCGAGCGTGCGGCGGACGTCATCCCGCTCGGCGTGCTCGCGGTCGCGCGCCTCGCTGGCGCGGGCCTCGAGCGCCTGCCGTTCCTGCTCCCATTCGGCGCGCACGCGCGATTCCCATTCGGCGCGATCCCGCGCCTGCTGCTCGAGCAGACGCGCCTCGGCGTCGCGGCGCTCCGCTTCCCAGTCCCCTCGTTCGCGGGCGCGCTCCCGGGTGACGTGCAGTTCGAGCGCGTGCTGGTGCTTCTCCCACTCCGCCTGGTCGACGGCGCGCG
>JANOGJ010000585.1:0-4748 GCA_031405995.1 Acidobacteriota bacterium | reverse complement strand
AACGCGCGGCTGGCGCGGTTCGAGTTGTGATGGATCGCGCCGGCGATGAGCTCCTTGCCGGTGCCGGTCTCGCCCTTGATCAGCACCGTCGTGTTGCTGCGCGCCACCTTCTTGACGATCGACAGCACCGACTGCAACGCGCCGCTCGCGCCCACGATGCGGTCGAAGTCGTAGATGTCCTGCTGCTCGTGCCGGAGATACTCGACCTGGTACTTGAGATGGCGCAGCTCGACGGCCTTCTCGATCTTGAGCTCCATCTCCTCGATCTCGAACGGTTTCTGCACGAAGTCGAACGCGCCGATCTTCATGGCCTCGACGGCCGTGTGGATCGACCCGAACGCCGTCATCAGGATGACGGCCGCGCTCGGCTGCAGCGAGCGGGTCGTGCGGAGCACGTCCATCCCGTCGGCGCCGCCCATGCGCAGGTCGGTGAGCACCACGTCGAACTGGCTGTCCTGCAGCCGCTCGATCGCGAGCGTGCCGTTGGCCGCCTCTTCGACGTCGTGGCCGGCGTTCGCCAGAGCCCGCACGAGGCCCTTGCGCAGAGAATCATGATCGTCAACGACCAGAATGCGTCCCATTCCTATCTCCCTAGACTGCGTTCAGTCGGCACTACGGGCAGCGTGACCCGGAACGTCGTGCCGCGGCCGGGCGCGGACACGGCGTCGATCCGGCCGTCGTGCGCGTCGACGACCTTTCGCACGATGGCCAGGCCCAGGCCTGTCCCCTGCGGTTTGGTGGTGAAAAACGGGCTGAAAATACGCTCCAGGTCCTCGGCCGCGATGCCGGGACCGGAGTCCCGGACCTCGACCACGATCCGGGGCGGCTGCGGCTCGAGCGTCCCCACCGGCTCGTCCTCGCCCGGGATCAGCTCGGCTCGAAGATCCAGGTGACCCTCGCCGCCGAGCGCGTCGAAGGCATTCGTGAGCAGATTCGAAAAGAGCTGGCGCAGCTGGTGCGGGTCGGCGAGGAGCTCCGGCACGTCAGGCTGGATGATGGTGTCGATCGTCACCGCGCCGCGCCGCATCTTGCCCTCGGCGAGCGTGATCGAGTCCTTGATGACTTCGTCAATCGACGCGCGCTCCACCTGCAGCTGGATGGGCCGCACGAATTCCAGGACCTCGACGACGATCGAGTTCGCCATCTTGGCTTCCTTGATGATGTCGTTCAGGATTTCGAGCGCGTCTTCGCGATCGGCCACCTGGCGTTTGAGGACCCCGGCCATGACCTCGATGCTGGCGAGCGGGTTCTTCACCTCGTGAGCGATGGCCGCCGCCATCTCGCCGAGCGCCATGAGCCGGTCGCGCAGCCGCTCGCGTTCCTCGATCTGTTCGACACGCGTCAGGTCTTTGAAGAACAACGTCGCGCCCACCATCCGGCCTTCATCGTCGTTGATGTGGGACAGCGTGTAGCCCATGGCCCGACCGGTCTTGCGCAGCCGCATTTCCGCGCGGTTGGGAAGGTCGTCGGTCTCGAACGCGCACTGCAGCACGCTCGTGACTTCGGGCAGGTCCAGCAGGACTTCGGCGAACGGCCGGCCGATGTCGCCGGGCCGCGTCGACAGGCCGAGCAGGCGATACGCCATGTCGTTCATGGCCGCGATGCGGCCTTCGCGGGTAATCGCGAGAACGCCGGTCCGCAACGTGAAGACGAGGTGCCGGAAGAACCGGTCCCCAAGCGGTTCATCGACCTTCGCGAGCTCCGCGCGCCGGCGTGGCGCGGCCACCCCGGCACCGGACCGGTCAAAGGCAGACGAACTGGCAGAACTCAACGGGCGTGCCATTAGCTATGTCCGCTCCTGCGGGCGGGGGGTACAGAGGCAAGCCCCGTACCCGCCGAGATGATGCGTTTCACACGAAAAGTGTGCGCCACCCTCTTATCGGACGGTCCGTGGGCAATCCGAATGATTACAGAATTGAATTATAATTACAAAAACGTAACAAAACTGTAATTGACGTCACTCCACGGGGTCAGGATTCGCCAGGAGGCTCTCCCATTGGTTCGTAAGGTCGCCGACTTCCCACATTAGGGCCTGATGCCGGGTTACGACCCGATCGGCGGCTTCCCGGGCCTCGTAGAAGCCCGGTTCTCCCATTTGTGCCTCGAGATCCCGGATCGCCTGCTCGCGTTCCGCGATGCGGGTTTCGAGGTCCGACACCCGGCGGGCGCGCTCGTCGGCCGCCTTTTGCCGTCGGCGGGCCTCAGCGTCGACTCGCTTCTTCTCGGAATAAGAAGGAGCAGGGCGGGGAGCGGGGTCCGGCGTTCCCTTGGCAGCCTGCGCAGGGGAACTGGAGTTCCCCTTGGGGCTGGTCCTCCGCGGCATCGGGGGGGGCGCCACGGGGGGTGCGGCGCGCTGGGTCCGGCTCCAGAGGAACTGCTCGTACCGGCCCGGGTACACCTCCAGCGAGCCGTGTCCGACCGCGACAATCTTCGTCGCCAGCTTGTCGACGAAATAGCGGTCGTGCGACACAAAGATGAGCGTGCCGCCGAAGTCGTCCAGTGCGTCGAGGAGCACGTCCTTGGAGTCCAGGTCGAGGTGGTTGGTCGGCTCGTCCAGGATGAGGGTGTTGGCGGGACGCAGCAGCATGCGCGCCACCGCGAGCCGCGTGCGTTCGCCGCCCGAGAGGACGCCGGCCCGTTTGTAGATGTCGTCGCCCGAGAACAGGAAGCCGCCGAGGATATTCCTGATCATGGGCACCATGCCGACCGGCGAGTCGGCCTCCATGGTCTCGTACACCGTTCTCGTGGGTTCCAGGCGGCTGGCCTCGTCTTGCGCGAAGTATTGCATCACGACCTGGTGGCCCTCACGGCGGATGCCGGCGTCCGGCGCTTCGGCGCCGGCCACCATCCGCATGAGCGTCGACTTGCCCGCGCCGTTCGGCCCGACGAGCGCGAGGCGGTCGCCGCGCTCGACGAGCAGGCCCGCCTTCTGGAACACCACGTTCTGGCCGTACGCCTTGCGCACGTCCTTCAACTCGATCACGGTCCGGCCGCTCTTCGGGCACGACGGAAAGGTGAAGCGGACGCGCTTCCGTTCCGGCGGCACTTCGATGGGGACGATGCGGTCGAGCATCTTGATGCGGCTCTGGACCTGCGCCGCCTTCGTCGCCTGATAGCGGAATCGGTCGATGAACGCGCGCATCCTGCCGATCTCATCATCCTGCTCGCGCTTGGCCTGGCGGAGCCGCTCCAGCCGCGTGTCGCGCTCCACGAGGAACTGCGAGTAGGTGCCGACGTAGTCCGTGATGGTGCGGAGCGAGATTTCCGCGATGCGCGTCACGACGGCGTCGAGGAAGAACCGATCGTGCGAGACGAGGATGACCGCGTACGGGTACGACGACAGGTAGTCCTCGAGCCAGTTGCGGGCGTCGAGGTCGAGGTGGTTGGTCGGCTCGTCGAGCAGCAGCAGCGTCGGCCGGCCCAGGAGCAGCTTGGCCAGGGCGATGCGCATTTGCCAGCCGCCCGAGAACGCATCGGCGGGCTTGTCGAAATCGGCGCGCGCGAATCCGAGGCCTTCGAGCACCTGCGTGACGCGCAGGTCGATGCTGTGGCCTTCCTCGCGTCGGAACCGCTCGGTGAGATCGTGATAGCGCACGAGCAGCGTCTCGTGCTCGCCGTCCGGAAGGGCCGGATCTTCCAGCAGGTGCTCGATCCCGCTGATTTCGGCCTTGGCGTCGAGGAGTGTCGCGAACGCGAGCGACGCTTCCGCAAACAGGGTGCGGCCCGTATGTTCGAGACCGTCCTGGGGCAGATAACCGACCGTGAGGCCGGAGGGTTTGATCACGAGGCCGCGGTCGGGCTCGTCGAAGCCGGCCAGCATGCGGAGCAGCGTCGTCTTCCCCGCGCCGTTGGGTCCCGCGAGGCCGACCCGGTCGCCGTCCGTCACCTGCCACGACACGTCGTCGAGCAAGACGCGATCGCCGAACGCCTTCGTGAGACCCGACAGTTGGATCATGGGGCGGCCAGGAGCGCGGACGAACGGGTCCCGCGCCTAGACTTCGACGGCTTCCGCCGGTTCGCCGAGCGCGCGCGCCGCGACGTTGAGGAGACGCGGGATGCGGAAGGGCTTGGTCAGATAGCCGGAGACGCCCAGGTTGATGGCTTCGATCGCGTTGGCCTCGGTCGAGAAGCCCGTGACGATGATCACCGGGAGGTCGAGGTTGCGGCGCCGCGCTTCCCGGATGACGGACAGGCCGTCCATGCCGGGCATTTTCAGATCGATGATGAGGAGGTCGAACTCAGCCGCCGCCAGCCGCTCGAGCGCGGTCGGTCCGTCGCTGCACAGGTCCACGTCGTAGTCGGACAGGGTCAGCGTCTTGCCGAGCAGTTCACGCACGGTCGGCTCGTCGTCGACGACCAGGATGCGCGGCCGGTTGATCGGGTCGCGTCCGCCCGCGGTGCGGAGGGCGAGCCATGCGTCGATATCGGCCTTGCGGAAGCGCCACTGGCGGCCGACGCGGACGGCCGGAATCTGTCTCGCCTTGATCAGTCGGTAGATCGTGCGGAGATTGATCTGCAGGTAGTCGAGGACCTCGTCGGTGGTGAGGAACTGTTCGTCGCTCATGCCTGCTGGGTTGGCCGACGAAGTGTACCACTCGCGCGCTCGCGGAACCAAGGTGCCTTCGGACCGTGCCCGGAGGCGGTTGGCCCCAGCCGGCCGGCGTCCGTCCCCCGGCGCTATACTGGCCCTTTCCGGCCCGTTTCGCGCCGTACCGACTGGGACTCTTGCCATGCCGTCTAACCAGCAG
>JANOGJ010000539.1:0-3593 GCA_031405995.1 Acidobacteriota bacterium | reverse complement strand
CCGCCTGAGCGGCGTGCCGCACGTGATGCTGCGTCCGACGGCGTTCATGGATACCTGGGTCGACCAGTTGATGGCGGCCGGTATCCGGAAGACCGGCCGAACCACGATCTTCGGCGACGGGACCTGCGTGTCGAACTACATCGCGGTGGACGACGTGGCGGAGTTCGCCGTGAAGATCCTCGCGCGGGAGGAGATCGTGAACGAGGTCGTCGAGGCCGGAGGGCCCTCCGACGTTTCGCTCAACGACCTCGCGACGCTCGTCGAACGACGGCTCGGATCCTCGGGCAAGCGTCGCCACATCCCGGTCTTCGCGATGAAGGTCCTGCCTCCGCTGTTCCGGCCATTCAACGAAGTTGTCGCCCGCCTGATGACCCTGGGCTTCTACGCGGCCACGCACCAGGCGCCGTTTCCAGACTGGAAGAAGAACGCCGATCGGTTCGGCGTTACGCCTCGGACGATCGAGGCGTATGTGCAAACCATGACATGAGGGACGCCACAAGCGTCCTGGCGTGTCCAGTCTGCGCGGCGGAGCTGACGATGCGCGCGACCGACGCCGTGTGCCCGGAGGGCCACGCCTTCGATCGCGCGCGCAGCGGCTATTTGAACCTGCTGCTCTCAAACAAGAAAAGGTCGGCCGAGCCCGGTGACAGCCCGGCGATGCTGCAGAGCCGGCGCGCGTTCTTGCAGGGCGGATTTTACGATCACATGGCGTCGGCCGCGACGACGGCGGTCGCCGGGATTCTGGCTGGACGCCTCAACGCGCACGTCGCCGACCTCGGCTGCGGCGAGGGGTTTGTCACCGCGCGACTCGCGCACGCGCTCGCGTCGATGATGTCGCCGCCACCCACGTGCTTCGGCGTCGACATCTCGCGTCAGGGCATCAAGATGGCGACGTCATACGATCGCGCGATCAACTGGATCGTGGGGAGCCTGCATCGCAGCCCGTTCCGTCCGCGGTCGCTCGACGTCGTGCTCAGCATGTTCGCACCGATCGACGCGGCCGATGCGCGCCGGGTGCTCCGCGATGATGGCGCGCTCGTCACGGTGACGCCAGGGCCCGACCATCTCGATACGCTTCGCCTGATCATCTACAGCTCCGTGAGGCCACATCCGCCAACACCCGCGTTGATGGTCGGCGACACGCTGTTCGAGCCAACCGGATCCACGCGCGTGCGCTATCCCATCGTCCTGGAATCGCCGGCGCAGATCATGAATCTGCTCGCGATGACGCCGTACTATTGGCACATCAGCCGGGCCACCAAGGTCCATCTCGAGACCTTGACGCGGCTCGAACTGACGGTGGACGCGTATGTGAGCGAGTTTCGGCCGTCGCCGGCTGGCTAGCCTACTTACACGATCGGCAGTTGTTGTTGTTCTTGGCGCCCAGGCCCACGAGCAGCTTGATCGTCTCTGGGAACGGCTGGGTGCGCTGCTCGGGGCTGTTGGCCATATCCGCGGTCGTCTGACCCGCGCGGTTCACGACCATCACGTTGGCGTCGCGCGAAACCAAATACTTGATCACCTGGTTGTCGCCCCGGGCCGCGGTGTGGTGCAGCGCCGTGAAGCCGTCGGCGTCGCGCTGGTTGACGTCCACCTTCAGGTCCTCGAGGAAGTACTTCGCGGCCGCCATCCAGCCGTCCGGCACGTGGCGATGCTGCTGGGCCACGCGCGAGGTGCCGTAGCCCACGCCGCTCGCCGCGTGGAAGGGCGGCACGTGCGGCCCGCCGACGGGCACGCCCGGCAGACCCGACAGATCGTTCGGCCGGCGAGGCGATCCGTACGTCATCGTCGGGATCGACGGATCGGCGCCGTACCGGACCAGGAGGCGCATCGCCGCGACGTCCAGCGCGTAGGCGGCGCGCCAGAACGGCGTCGCGCCCGTGAAGTCGACGCCCATGCGCCCGGTGTTGTACGACGCGTACCAGATGTGCGAGAGCGTCCGGGCGTCCGGATCGGCCCCGGCCTTGAGCAGCGCTTCCATCAAGTCGAGATAGGACGCCTTCTGCTGGGCGCCCGCGGTGGGCTGCGGATACCACGTGCGCAGGGCCCACTCGTTGTTGACCGTGGCGAAGAGCGGCCCGACGCCGTCGTCGTTCACCAGGTTCGGGTCGGCGCCGCGCGCGAGCAACGTGATCGCGAGGTCGTACTGGCCGTTGAGGACCGAGACCACGAGCGGCGTCGAGCGGTCGCCGGCCGTCGGCAGGTTGACGTGGTGGCCGGCGTCGAGCAGCAGCGTCGCCGCGTCGGCGAAGCCGTCGCGGACCGCGTAGTGGAGCGCCGTGAACCCGCCTTGCCGGCCGATCGCCTCGATGTCCGAAACCGGGCGCGGCCCGCCGGTGGCGGCTCCCCTGCCCGCGCGGCCCACACCTTGTGGAACGTCGGGGTCGTTCGGGTCGGGCACGAAGCCCTGGCCACGGCCCGCGCCCCCGACCGGCGCGCCACCGCCCGCGGCCACGACCCCGCCGGTGGACGCGCGTCCGGTCGCGGCGGTGACGGCGCGGTCCCGCGCGACCCGCGCGGCGTTGTCCTGCCTGGACCGTTCCTGGTAGTCGACGACCTTCTTCGTCGTCAGGCGAACATTGGCGCCCTTCGCGAGCAACATCTTCATCGCGTCGAGCCGGTTCTGCGAGGCCGCGAAGACGAGCGGCGTCCGCCCGTGCGTCTGATCGACCGCGTTGACGTCGGCGCCGCGATCCAGCAGCGACTGAATAGCGTGCGGGTCGCCGGCCTGAGCGGCCAGATGGATGGGCTGCACGCCGGTGGCTGTCACCGCGGCCGGTTTGCTGCCGGCGGCCAGCAAGCGCGTGACGGCCGTCGCGTGTCCTCGTGAGCTGGCCAGGTGCAGAGGCGTGTAGCCGCCCACTCTCGTCAACGGATCCGGCGTCGCCCTGGCCTCGAGGACCGCGTTCATGACGTCGATCGCGCCGTTCAGCGCCGCCCAGTGCAGCGCCGTCATGCCGTCGCCCTGCGCGGCGTTGACGTCGGCGCCCCTGGCGACGAGCGTCCGCACGGCCGCGACATCGCCTCGCATCGCCGCGTCCGAGACGGGAGCGGCGACCTGCGCGTCAGCAACGCTGACGGCCAGCAACAGCGCGCCAAAAAGTGCGGTGACGTGTAGACGTCGCATGCGTGCCTCCCGCGTTCAGACGGCCGGGACGGAATCCGGCGCCGCGAACGAGAACTCGCCGGTGCTGTCGCCGAAGCTCCGCATGTCGTCCAGGCCGAGCTTGTGCATCAGACTCAGCATGACGTTGGCCATCGGCGTGCCCTCGGCGGCCTTGATGTGCACGCCGCCCTCGAGCGCTCCGCCGCCGCGGCCGAGCAGAATCAACGGGCAGTTCCGGTGGTTGTGGTTGTTGCCGTTGGCCATCGGCGACCCGTACATGATGAGCGTCTTGTCGAGCAGGCTGGCGTCGCCGTCCATCGTGCTCTGCAGCTTCTCGAGGAAGTACGGCAGCAGCGACACGTGGTACTTGTTGATCAGCCCGAACTGCTTGATGCGCTCCTCGGCCGTCCCGTGGTGCGACGCGTTGTGGAAGCCCGTGTCGATGCCGCTCCCGGGATAGACGCGGCCGGAGCCGTCGCGCCCGAGC
>JANOGJ010000165.1:0-2400 GCA_031405995.1 Acidobacteriota bacterium | reverse complement strand
GCGCCGATCGGTGACCACACGGTCGTCCAAATAATGACCAAAACCGAGTTCCGCGATCTCGTCGACGAGGCGCTCGACACCATTCCCGAGCGCTTCCGGGACGCCATGCAGAACATCGCCATCGTCGTCGAAGACGAGCCCTCGCCCGAGCAGCTCGAGAGCGTCGAGATCGAGCCGCCCGACACGCTGCTCGGTCTCTACGAAGGCATCCCGCTCCCGGAACGGCAGTGGGCGCACGGCAACACGCTGCCGGACAAGATCACGCTGTTCCAGGGACCGATCGAGGATTCGAGCGAGGACGAAGACGACTTGGTGATCGCCATTGGCGAGACGCTGATTCACGAGGTGGGCCATTACTTCGGCCTGTCGGAGGAAGAAATCGAGGCGATCGAAGAGAAGTACTGGCGAGGCGACGAAGAGTGAAGCGCGTCATCCGCAAGCGCTTCGGCCAGCACTTCCTGGCATCCACCTGGGCGCAGAAGGTGGTGGCGGCGATTGCCCCGGCGCCGGGCGACGTGTTCCTCGAGATTGGCCCGGGCACCGGATCGCACACGTTACCGCTGGCGGCCACGGGCGCGCCCATCGTGGCGGTCGAGATCGACCGCGACCTCGTGCGGCTCCTGTCGGGCCAGGTGCCGCCCAACGTTACGTTACTCAGCGGCGATATCCTCGACGTGGACCCGATGCCCATCTTGCGGGGGCTGGAGCCGCAACGCACGGCGGCGTGGACCGGCCCGGCCCCGCCCGTCCGGCGTTTCCGGGTGGTCGGCAACCTGCCGTTCAACATCGCGTCGCGCGTCGTCCTGAACCTGGTGGCGTCCCACCAGCGCGAGCCGTTCTTCGCGGACGCCACGATCATGCTGCAGCGGGAAGTCGCCCAGCGATTGCTGGGCCGGGCAGGGACCAAGGACTACGGCAGCCTGACGGTCCTTACGACCCTGCACGCCCGGGTTACCGCGCTCATCGACTTGCCGCCGGGGGCGTTCATGCCCCGGCCCAAGGTCCACTGCACCGTGGTCCGCCTCGAGTTCGGGCCGCCCCTGGCCAGGGTCCGCGACGAGGCCGGGTTCGAGCGACTGACGAAGGCCATCTTCAGCCAGCGGCGGAAGACGCTCGCCAATGCCTTGAAGCGCTTCCACCCGTCCGGGGCCACGGTGCTGGCTCAATCCGGACTCGACGGCCGCCGGCGCCCCGGAACCCTGCAAGTCACAGAAATTGCAGGGCTTGCCGAGCTGTTCGCTACGGTTGCGCGGCCGCCTATGTTATAGTCTCGCCTGTTTTCCAGCCTGGTTTTCGGGTCTCTCCCAGCGACCCACGGGCCGGACACCATCGGCCGTTTTGCGGTGCGCCAGCGCCGCGGCTGTATCCGTGGCCTGAGCACCCGCTCGAGCCAGGTACGTGTCCGGAAAGAGTCGAGGTTGCACCGTTGATGGAATCGGAGACCGTGCGCGACGCGCCGGCAGTCGACGTCATCCCTCTTGGCGGACTCGGCGAGTTCGGCATGAACATGCTGCTCGTCGCCTGCGGGGGCACGGCGATCCTCGTCGACGCGGGCGTGATGTTCCCGGAACCCGAGCTGTTCGGCGTCGACCTCATCATCCCCGACATGTCGGCGCTCGACGCCTACCGCGGCAAGATCGTGGCGCTCGTGCTGACGCACGGCCACGAGGACCACATCGGCGCCGTGCCTCACGTCATCAATTTATTCGAGGGCCCGGTCTACGGCACGCGGTTCACGCTGGCGCTGTTGGAGCCCAAGCTCACCGAACACGGCATCGACGCCGCCGGCCGGCTGGTGGCGGTCACGCCCCGGCAAGTGGTCACGGCGGGCCCGTTCCGCATCGAGTTCCTGAGGGTCACGCACAGCATTCCGGACGCGGTCGCCGTCGCCATCCACACGCCGGCCGGGACCATCCTGCACACGGGTGACTTCAAAATAGACCAGACGCCCCCCGACGGCGAGGCGTTCGACCTGCATCGGTTCGCCGAGCTGGGCGCCACTGGCGTCCTCGCTCTGCTCTCGGACAGCACAACCGCGGACCGGCGCGGCTTCACCGGCTCCGAACGGGACGTGCGCGACGGATTCGAGGAAGTCTTCAGCAGCGCGACGGGCAAGATCCTCGTCACCGCGTTTTCGACGAGCGTCTACCGCCTCCAATTGCTGGTCGATCTGGCCGATCAGTTCGACCGCAAGGTGGCGTTCGTTGGCCGGGGGATGCAGCAGACGTCCCAGATCGCCGAACGGCTCGGGTACCTCAAGTGCCCGCCCGGCACCCAGATTCGCGACGTCGACGTCAAGGACTACGCTCCCGAGGACGTCCTTTGCCTGTGCACGGGGTCGCAAGGCGAGCCCCTGGCCGCCCTGCCCCGGATCGCCATCGACGACCACCGGCACGTCCG
>JANOGJ010000495.1:0-2732 GCA_031405995.1 Acidobacteriota bacterium | reverse complement strand
GCGTCGGCATCATCGGCGTCGGCGGCGGACGCGATGTCCTGACGGCGATCGCCGCGGGCAACACCGACGTGACCGGCATCGAAATCAACGCCGCGCTGCTCGAAGCCTTGCGCGGCCCCTACCGCGACTTCACCCGCATCGCCTCGGACCCGCACGTCACCCTCGTGCACGACGAGGCGCGGTCGTATCTCACGCGGCTCACGCAGCCCTTCGACGTCCTGCAGATGTCGCTCATCGACACCTGGGCGGCGACGGGCGCCGGCGCGTTCACGTTGTCCGAGAACGGCCTCTACACGCGCGAAGGCTGGCGCGTCTTCCTCAAGGCGCTGACGCCGACCGGCGTCTTCAGCGTGTCACGCTGGTTCTCACCGACGGCGGTGTCCGAGACCACGCGTCTCGTCGCGCTCGGCGTGGCCGCGCTCCTTGACGCCGGCGTCGAGGTGCCGCGACGGCACCTGGTGCTGGTGACACGGGACCGCGTCGCCACTCTCATGGTCTCGCGCGCGCCGTTTTCGGATGACGATGGAGCGAGGCTGAGGGAAGTGGCGCAGCGGCTCGAGTTCGGGCTCCTTGTCACGCCCTGGGCGCCCAGCGCGGACGCCAAGCTCGAGAGCATCGCCAGCGCGACCTCCGCCGAGTCGCTGGCCCGCGCGTCGGCGGACCCGGACTTCGACTTCTCCGCGCCGACCGACTCGCGTCCGTACTTCTTCAACATGCTCAAGCCGGGCGCTGCCCTCCGACAGCGCGGCCTCTCCCGCGCGGGCGTCGTCTCGGGCAACCTGCTCGCTACCTCCACGCTGCTCGCGCTTTCGGGGATCGCCTTTGTCCTGGTGCTGGTCATCGTGCTCTGGCCGCTCGTCCGGCTGGGCCGGCCGGCCGTGCCGTCGCGCGTGTTCGCCGCGTCGCTCGCGTACTTCTCGATGATCGGGTTGGGGTTCATGTTCGTGCAGATCCCGTTCCTGCAACGCTTCTCGGTCTACCTGGGGCATCCGACGTACACGTTCTCCATCATTCTCTTTCTGATGATCCTGGCGGCGGGGGCCGGCAGCTTCCTTTCCGATCGGGTCGCGCTGGGAAGCCGGTGGGCGATGAGGCTTCCCGTGGCGATCGCGGCGGTCATTGTTGTTGAAACGGCGCTTCTGCAGCCGGTGACGGACCTCACGATCGGCGGCGGGCTCGTCAGCCGCACGCTCGTGGTGGCCGCGCTCGTCGTGCCGCTGGCGCTGATGCTGGGCATGTGCTTTCCGATCGGCCTGCGGCTCACCGGCCGGCATTCCGACGCCATCACGGCCTGGATGTGGGGCGTGAACGGCGCCGCCGGCGTCATGGCGTCGGTCGTGGCGGTGATGGCGTCGATGTGGCTCGGCATCAACGTCAGTTTGTGGATCGCGGCCGTCCTGTATCTGGCGCTCGTGATTCCGATGCGGTGGCTGGGCGAGAGCCGAGTGGGCTTATCCTCGGAGGTATGACCCTCCGCATTCGCGTGGTCACCATCGCGATCGCGATCGTGATGTTCGGCGCGTCGATCGCGCACGCCCAGGTGATTCGCGGGCAACTGGTGGCCCAGGGCTTCGATCGGCCCATCGCGTTCGTGCAGGATCCCACGCAGCTGCACGCCTGGTTCATCGTCGAACAGGGCGGGCTGATTCGCACGCTCGTGAACGGGACGGTCGGCGGCACCTTCCTCAATCTCGTCGGTCAGGTCAGCACCGACAGCGAACAGGGCTTGCTCGGCCTCGCGTTCGCGCCCGACTACGCCACGAGCGGGCGGTTCTTCGTGAACTTGACCAATCCCGCGGGCCGGACCGTGGTGGCCCGCTTCGAGCGCAGCGCCGCGAATCCGCTCGTCGCCGATCCTGCGACGCGCAAGGATCTCGTCTGGCCTGACGGCAACGCGTTCATCGCGCGGCCGGCGCCGTTCGTCAACCACAACGGCGGGCACCTGGCGTTTGGTCCGGACGGCTATCTCTACATCGGTCTCGGCGACGGCGGTTCCGGCGACGACCCGTTCCACCTCGCGCAGACGCCGGGATCGCTGCTGGGGAAGATGCTCCGCCTCGACGTCGATGTGCCCGAGGCCGACCCCCAGGGGTATGACGTGCCGGGGACCAACCCGTTCCTGGGCAACCCTCAGGTGCTTCCGGAGATTTGGGCGTTCGGGTTTCGCAATCCGTGGCGCTACAACTTCGACGATCCGATACTCGGCGGGACCGGCGCGCTCGTCGTCGCCGACGTCGGCCAGAGCGAGTGGGAGGAAATCAGTTACGAGCCGGCCGGCGCCGGCGGTCGCAACTACGGCTGGAGGAATCGTGAGGGGGCGCATCCCAACCCGAACCCGAACCTGCCGGGCGGAAACCTCCCGCCGTACTTCCTGCCTCTGCGCGAGCCGATTCACGAGTATCCGCACCCCACCGGCCACTCGATCACGGGCGGCTTCGTCTATCGCGGCAACAATCTGGGCGCCTCCTATCGCGGCCGGTATTTCTTCGGCGATTTCGTCAACAACAAGGTGTGGTCCCTGGGCCTGGCGATCGACGGCTCCGGTGAGGCGACCGCCAACTCGCTCATCGAGCACACGGCGACACTCGGCGCGCTCGTCGCGCAGAATCCGTCGACCTTTGGCGTCGACGCGGACGGGGAGATCTACCTCGTCAGCTAATCCGGGCGGATTTATCGCCTGGTGCTCGACCTGGTGGCGAACGGCAACTTCAGCAACGGCATGACCGGATGGC
>JANOGJ010000492.1:0-1533 GCA_031405995.1 Acidobacteriota bacterium | reverse complement strand
CGACGCGATCGACGCGTGGGAACGCCGGCTCGCGAAGTCGCTGAGTACGGTCATCAACGTGCTGGATCCCGACGTCATCGTGCTCGGGGGAGGACTCTCGCGCATCGCGCGGCTCTACGACACGGTGCCGCGACTCTGGTCCGCGTGGGTGTTCTCCGATCGCGTGGTGACGCGGCTCGTGCCGGCGCGTTTCGGGGACGCGAGCGGCGTGCGTGGCGCGGCGTGGCTCTGGCCGACGCCTTCGGGTTTCGTGCTACCCTGATTTCACCGAATGCCCGCCTCCGCCCCGCGGCGAATTGCCCTGCCCGACGAGGGCATTGAGACGCTGTTCGGATCGCTCGACGAAAGCCTCAAGAGTCTCGAAACCGTCCTGCACGTCAAGCTCAAGACCAGCGGCCACGACGTCGTCGTCGAGGGCGCCGCCGAGGACGTCGCGCGCGCGGAGCGCGTCTTCGGCCAGCTGGCGGCGCTGCTGCGGGACGGGTACCGCTTCGCCAGAGGTGACGTGAAGATCGCGGCCCAACTGCTGGCGGACACGCCCGACGCGGAGCTGCAGGAGTATTTCCGGCCGCAGTCGGCCCGGCCGATCGGCCGGCGCCAGGTCGCGCCGAAGAGCGTCACGCAGCGCAAGTACCTCGACGCGATCGATCGCTGCGACATTGTCTTTGGCGTCGGGCCGGCCGGCACCGGCAAGACGTACCTCGCGATGGCGCAGGCCGTCGCGTACCTGCTCTCCAAGCGCGTCACGCGCATCGTCCTCGCGCGCCCGGCGGTCGAGGCCGGCGAGAAGCTGGGGTTTCTGCCGGGCGACCTCCAGGAGAAGGTGAATCCGTACTTGCGGCCGCTCTACGACGCGCTGTACGACATGGTCGACGCCGAACGCGTGGAGCGGCTGCTCGAACGCGGCGTCATCGAGGTGGCGCCCATTGCGTTCATGCGCGGCCGCACGCTGAACGACGCCTTCGTCATTCTGGACGAGGCGCAGAACACGACCTCCGAGCAAATGAAGATGTTCCTGACGCGGATGGGGTTCGGGTCGAAAGCCGTCATCACGGGCGACATCACCCAGATCGACCTCCCGCCGGGCAAGATGTCCGGGCTGGTCGAGGCGCTGAAGGTCGTCGGCGGGATCGACGGCATCGCCACGGTCCACTTCGACGACCGCGACGTCGTGCGCCACGCGCTCGTGCAGCAGATCGTCAAGGCGTACGAGTCGCATTCCGCCCGCACGAAACCCGCGCTATGAGCGTGGGGCGACCCGGCCGGACGACCCGCCGGCTCGAGGTCGGGGTCACGAACGCGCGCGGCCGCGCGATCGCCGCGGACGGACTGGGGGGGTGGCTGGTCCGCGCGGCCCCCCGATCCGCCTCGGGCCAGGTCGGCATCGCGCTGGTGCCTGACGCGGCGATGCGCAGGCTCAATCGCACCTATCGCCTCGTCGATCGGCCGACAGACGTGCTGTCGTTTCCCATCCAGAATCGCGCCGCGCACCCGCGTGTCGAACCGCGCTGTCTCGGTGACATCGCGATCGCC
>JANOGJ010000448.1:0-3350 GCA_031405995.1 Acidobacteriota bacterium | reverse complement strand
CTCGAACGCCTCGCGGCGCACCATGAGCGCCGCGCCCGAGCAGTAGTCCACCGGACGCGCGTAGTTGAACTCGAAGCTGTTCGGGTCGCCGCCGCGACCCACGTTCCAGGCCTCCCCGTCGCGCCACACGATGCCGCCCGCCTCCTGCAGCGACCCGTTCGGGTACACGAGCTTGGCGCCGGCGGCGCCGCAGTCGGGCCGCGCGGCGAACATCGCGACGAGCGCCGCCAGCCACCCGTCGGTCACAAGCGTGTCGTTATTCAGGAACAGGACGAAGCGCCCGCGCGCGGCGCGCGCCCCGGCGTTACACGCCGCCACGAACCCGGCGTTGGCCTCCAGGCCCACGCGCACGAGCCCGGGCACGATCGCGTCGGCCCGGCGCGTCCGGTCCGTGGACGCGTCGTCGACGAGGATCACTTCGTAGCGGACGCCCGTCGTGCGCCGGGCGATCGACCGCAGGCACTGCAGGGTCATCCGCCACTTGTTGTGCGCGGGAATCACGATGGACACGTCGGGGTCGGACGACGTCGGCAGGGCGACCGGCGAGAAGTCCCAGGCGGCGATCCAGATGCGCCAGCGCGCGATCGGCGATTCGAGCCGGCGCCGAATCCGCCCGGAGAGCCGCGCGAGGAAGGCGGCCGGGCCGTCGTTCTTCAGGAGCGTCCAGCCGTTCCGCGCCTGGCGCGCGCGGATCTGCCACCACGAGGGCCGGCTCGGCTCCTCGCTCATCCCACCACCTCCAGCAAATCGGCGGCGCGGGTCCTCCAGGTCTCCAGGTGCAGCAGGTCGTGACGGCGAAACGCATACGACGGGTTGTCCGCGTCGTGGGCGCGGCGGATGGTCTCGCCCAGGGTGTCGGGACTCACGTAGTGATACACGGAAGGCGCGCCCCACCGCATGAGGCCCGGCAGCTCGCGCGCCACGACGGGCAGGCCGGCCGCGAGGTACTCGTACAACTTGACGGCGTCCACCGCCCGCGTGAGCGCCGTGTCCTTGAACGGCACGAGGCCGATGTCCACGCGGCTGAGAAAGTCCGGCACGCTGGCGTACGGAATCTCGCCGACGAGCGTCACGTTCGGCACGCGCGCCAGCGCGCGGACATCGTCGTCTTCCACCCGGCCGGCCAGCCGGAACGTCCACGCGGGCAGATCACGGGCGGCGCGGGCGACCGCCGCGGCGTCAAACCAGGGGCCGAGCGCGCCGACGTAGCCGGCGACGGGCGCCCCGATCTTGTTCGGCCGGTGGGGACGCTCGCGGCCCAGGAAATCCTCGAGCACGACGCCGTTCGGGATCACGCGCCACACTCGTGCGCCCGGCCCCGTGTCGCACAAGCCCGACGACGACGCGACGACGTGCGCGGCCTGCGCGACGAGCAACGCCTCGCCCTCGTCGAGCAGCGCCGGCGCGCCTGGAAACTCGTCGTGTCGATCGATGCGGTCGTACACGAGCGGCGCCTCAAAGCGCCGGGCGAGGTCGATGCCGAGCGGCGCCCAGAACGGGAGTTGCGCCAGGACGAAGTCCGGCCGGCGTCGCAGCCCGCGCGCCAGCAGGTCCGCCAGGTGCGACGTCTGATCGCCGGTCAGGATGCTGCGGTACGGATCCGGCCGCCCGGGAACCCGCAGCGACAGCACCTCGACCCCGCGATCGTCGACGCGCACGCGCGGCGGCGGCGAGACGGAGGTGCGCACCGAGGCGTCGAGGTACACGACGTGGCGGCCGAGCTCGGCCAGCGCGCGCGCGAGCTGCTGCGGCCGCTGGCGGCGGAAGCCCCACGGCAGCGCCGGCAGGATGAGGACGAGGCCCGCCGCTCCGACGTCCGGCATCTGGGCCGCGCGGCCGACCGGATCGTCGCGCCTGATGCGGCGCCACTGCTCGCGGGCGCCCATCACCAGGTCGCCGGGCGCGCCGGCGTGGCGGGCGGCCCAGCGTACGGCGCGCTCAGCCGCCGCGAGCGCCCAGAGGCTTCGGCCCACGAGGCCGTTCGAGTCGGGTTCGAACGACGCCGTGCGGCCGGCGGTCATTGGAGCGAGGGCGCGACTTGGACATCCGCGGGCGGGGCCCCCGCGGCAAACGGCGTCCAGGCCTGCCCGGTGAGGATGGCGGCGATCCGCTCGGCGGCGCGGCCGTCGCCGTACGGATTTCCGGCGACGGACATGCGCGCGTACGCGGCAGGATCCTCGAGGAGCTCTCGGGCCGCCGCGACAATACGGGCACGATCGACGCCGACCAGACGCGACGCGCCCGCCCACACCCCCTCGGGCCGTTCCGTCGTCTCGCGCAGCACGAGAACCGGCGTGCCGAACGTCGGGGCTTCTTCCTGGATGCCGCCGCTGTCGGTCAGCACCAGGCGGCAGCGCGCGAGGCGTTCGACGAAGTCGAGGTAGTCGAGCGGCGGCAGCAGGTCGACGTTGGGCAGCGATCCGAGAACGTCGCGCGCGGGCGTGACCACATCGGGATTCGGATGCACCGGGCAGACCCAGCGCAGGGCGGGAAACAGCCGGGCGAGATCGGCGACCGCGCCGAAGATGTCGCGGATCCCGGCGCCGAACGTCTCCCGGCGATGAATGGTCACGAGCACTTCGCCGCGGCGCGCCGTGCGCTCGGGGTCCAGCCGCGCCACGATCGTCTGCAGCGCGTCGACGACCGTGTTGCCCGTGAGGAAGATGCGATCGGCGGGCACGCCCTCGGCCGCGAGGTGCTCGACGGCGCGCGCGGTGGGCGCGAAGTGCGCGTCGGCGACGAGGTCCACGACGCGGCGGTTCATCTCCTCCGGGAACGGACGGCCGAGGTCGCCCGTGCGCAGGCCCGCCTCGACGTGTCCAATGCGCACGCGGCGGTGGAACCCGGCGACGGCCGCGACCATCGCCGACGTCGTGTCGCCCTGCACGAGGAGCCAGTCCGGCCGGGTCTCGGTGAGCACGCCGTCGAGCGCCGCGAACGCCCGCGACGTCAGCCGGTTCAACTCCTGGCCGGCGTGCATCAGGTTCAAGTCGATGTCCGGCGTGAGGTCGAACAGCCGCTGGACTTGGTCCAGAAGTTCTCGGTGCTGGGCGGTCGCGCACAAGGTGACCGCGCACTGTTCGGGACGCCGCCGCAGCGCGCGCACGACCGGCGCCATCTTGATGGCTTCCGGGCGGGTCCCGTACACCACGAGGATTCGAGTCAAGGGCATGGACAAAGGCAGTGTATTGGTTATCGGGTGATCGGGTTATTGGGTTATCCCAATAACTCAATGCGTCATCCCTGCCGCATGAACGTCAAATATTCCTGCAGCACGCCCGCCGACGGCCCGTCACCCATGAGGTTGCCCCGCTCGAGCCACACGCAGCGGTCGCAACTGCCGAGGATGG
>JANOGJ010000440.1:0-4881 GCA_031405995.1 Acidobacteriota bacterium | reverse complement strand
TGATCCTCATACAGCCCTCCCCCTGCTCCCACTCGGCGTGAGTAGGATGACCGCAGGGCAAATGCGCATTCGCGCAGGAGGAGGACCGATGCGATTCTACAACCAACAGCACCAGTACTATTGCGGGATCGATCTGCACGTGAAGACGATGTACCTCTGTATCCTCGACGCCGGCGGCCAGATGCTGCTGCACCGAAACGTGGCGTCGACCCCCGCAGCCTTCCTCGAGGCGGTGGCGCCGTACCGCGCCGGCTTGGTCGTGGCGGTCGAGTGCATGTTCACGTGGTACTGGGTGGCGGATCTGTGCGCGGCCGAAGGCATCGCGTTTGTGCGCGGCCACGCGCTGGCGATGAAGGCGATCCACGGCGGCAAAGCGAAGAACGACAAGATTGACTCGCACAAGATCGCCGTGCTGCTCCGCGGCGGCATGCTGCCGCAAGCCTACGTGTATCCCGCGGCGATGCGATCGACGCGGGACCTGCTGCGCCGCCGCTTGCACCTCGTCCGCAAGCGCGGCCAGCTCCTCGCCCACATTCAGAACACCCGCGCGCAGTACAACCTGCCCGCCTTCGAGAAGCGCCTGGCGTACCCGGGGAATCGCGACGGCGTCGTCGAGCACTTCCCCGACCCGAGCGTCCGCAAGAGCATCGAGGTCGACGTGGTGCTCATCGACCAATATGATGCGCTTGTCACCGACCTCGAGCTGACGATCGTCCGCGAGGCCAAACGCCACGATGCCGACGCCTTTCACCGGCTCCGCTCGGTCCCGGGCATCGGCAAGGTCTTGGCCTTGACGATCCTCTACGAGATTCACGACATCACGCGGTTTGATCGGGTGCAGGAATTCGCGTCCTATGCCCGGCTGATCAAGTGCACCAGGGAGTCTGGCGGGAAGAAGCTCGGGACCGGCGGCGCCAAGATGGGCAACGTCCATCTGAAGTGGGCGTTCTCCGAGGCCGCCGTGCTCTTCCTTCGACACACGGCCGAGGGGAAGAAGTTCCTGGCGCGGCTCGAGAAGACACACGGCAAAGGCAAGGCGCTCTCGATTCTCGCGCACAAGATCGGGCGCGCCGTCTACTACATGCTGTCGCGCGGCACGGTCTTCTCGATGGACAAGTTTCTCGCGGCGTAGCGGGGTGAGGGGGGATGAGCCACACGTCTAAGTCGAGCCGTCCGAGACCGAGTTCGCCGGAGATTGCGCCACACCGTGCGGACCACCGCCACGCGCGATCAGGAACCACAGGTCTGGCAGCGCGCGCGTTTGATGGGACGCCCCCCTCTCCTCGCCTCGTCGACGCTCGCGTTCCCGTTTGATGCGGCCCCTCCCCCGAGCCTGGAGACAACGGATGCGCTTCGGCGACATCGCCCGTCATGAAGAGGCCGGTACGAGGGCACGACTGAGTTTCTAGGCCGCGAGCGCCCGCGCGCTCGCACTCCGCCACGCGGAGCGAGAGCCTCAATAGGTGTTGGGTGCCGCGTCAATGACCGGCACCAGATCTGGAAACGAAGACCGCTGAGAGGGGAAGACGCGACCGACGCTTCACTCACCGGCGACGCTTGGCTTGCCGAGCACCACCGGAAGGAGAAGATCTGCGGACTTGACTTGCGGAGGGCTGATAGGGGTTAGACGCGAGTCGTCCACCCGTGTATGAGCCCGCCGATGATCAGACCTCCTACAGCACCCATCCCAAGAATTGGTGCATAGGACTTCGTGACCAACGCATCCGGAACGCTTAGCAGGACACCAAACACAAGACCCGTCACCCAACCCGGCCAAGGCACCTGCACGCACCCAATGACAACGCCAATGCCGAACCGACTTGCGAAGGCGGCCAGTAATGCGGTGCGTTTGTCGGGAAAGGACAACGGCAGCATGGTGGCCACTGCCACGCCGCCGAAAATGAGGCCCGCTATGACACCTGCTGTGAGCTTCGACATGACCACCCCCTCCTCTCAAGGAAACCGCCGCGGCTAACGACGCTGCCGAGGGCCGTTAGCGCTCGTCGCAAGTCCTCGTTTTCGGACCGCGAGCCTCTCGCGTCTAGACAGTATGACTTCGGCTGAGTGAGAAGGCTGACCTCCGGCACAATTCGCGGGTTGGTCCGCGGGGGACCAGAGCCGCATACGGCAGCGTCAGCCGTCCGTTCGACCGGAGGTCAGCTATGGCACAGCCTACTCCTCTTTTTGTGGGTCTCGACGTCCACAAGGATTCGATCGCCGTCGCGCACGCCCAGGGCCAGTCCGCCGATCCGCCGGTGTTTATCGGGGCGATTGGCCCGCGGCAGGCGGACCTCGACAAACTGGTCCGCCGCCTGCAGGCGAAGACGCCCGACCTCGTGTTCGCGTACGAAGCGGGCCCGTGCGGCTACGGGCTGCACCGGTACCTGACGGGCCAAGGGTTCAGCTGTCAGGTCGTCGCGCCCTCGCTGATTCCGAAGAAGCCGGGGGACAAGGTCAAGACCGACCGGCGTGACGCGATCGAACTCGCGCGGTTCGCGACCTTCGGCGGCCGGTCCGTGCAGAAACTGCAATCTCGACGGGTTCGAACGTTTGACTTTCTTTCGACGACGATGCCATCGTCGTCCGGGGAACAAGTTCGGCGGAGGCACGGCCCAGGAGAGCGACCCGTCGCGCCGGCAGATCGGCTTCGTCCGTGCCAAGGACCTCAAGTGCCCCGACCGCCATGTACTGAACGACGAGGAGGACTAACGGGGTTGGACCGGCCGGGTCGGGGTGTCTTCCAAAGAACCCGTAGATCAGCCCGCCCTGAGCTCGTCGAAGGGCGAGCGCGAACAGAGTGAGCGCGAGTAGGCGGCTGGTGACCAGCCGGGTCTGAAGACCCGGCCTCCATAAGCGTGCGGCCGATTGTCGATTCCCCGATTGTCGATTCCAATTGAAGATTGTCGATCGACGATCGCCGATTACACGTCGACATCCTCCGCCTCTTCCGCCCGCTCCATGATGAACCTGAACCTTGCCGACGGATCCTTCCCCATCAGTTCATTGATCACGCGATCCGTCACGATTTGATCCGCGATGTCCACGCGCAAGAGCCGACGCGTCTTCGGGTTCATCGTCGTCTCCCACAAGACCTTCGGCATCATCTCGCCCAGACCCTTGAACCGCGTGATCTCCGGCTTCGCGCGCGCGTTGGCGCCCTTCAGAATCGACGCCTTGTGCTTGTCGTCGAGCGCCCAGTGCGTGTCGCGCCCGATGTCGATGCGATAGAGCGGCGGCTGCGCGAGGTAGAGCTTGCCGGCGCGGATGAGCTGCGGCATGTGGCGGTAGATGAAGGTCATCAGGAGCGTCGCGATGTGGTGCCCGTCCGAGTCGGCGTCCGCGAGGATGATGACGCGCCCGTAGCGGAGCCGCTCGAGATCGAAGCCCTTGCCGATGCCGCACCCGAGCGCGGTCACAAGATCCGACAGTTCCTTGTTCTCGAGCACCTTGGCGATCGACGCGCTCTCGGCGTTGAGCACCTTGCCGCGGAGCGGCAGGATCGCCTGTTTCGTCCGATCCCGCCCCTGCTTCGCCGACCCGCCCGCCGAGTCACCCTCGACGATGAAGATCTCGCTGTCGGCGCGGCCGGATGACAAGCAGTCGCTGAGCTTACCGGGCAGGGTCAAGCGAGACGACGTCGCGCTCTTGCGCGTGACTTCAGCATGCGCCGCACGGCTGGCCTCGCGCGCGCGGGCGGCCAGAATGATGCGCGCGACAATCGCCTCGGCCACCGTCTTCGTCGAGTTGAGCCAGTGCTCGAGCGCCGGCCGCACTACCGAATCCACGATGGCCGTGATCTCCGGGTTGTTCAGCCGGTCTTTCGTCTGCCCCTGAAACTGCGGCTCTTTGACGAACAAACTCAAGACGCCGACGACCCCCTCGCGGATGTCGTCGGCCGTGAGCGTGACGCCCTTGGGCGAGAGGTTGTGCGTGTCGATGAAGTTGCGAATCGCCTTGCCGAGCCCGGCGCGCAGCCCGTTCTCGTGCGTGCCGCCGGACGCCGTCGGGATGCCGTTGACGTAGCTCCGCAGATGCTCGTCGGTCGACTCCGTCCACTGCATGACGAGGTCGAGCCGCATGCCGCTTTCGTCGTGCTCCTTCGTGAGCGCGAACGGCGCGTCATGCACGGGCCTGGCTTTCCGTTCTTCCAGGATCTTCCTGAGATAGTCGCCGATGCCCTCGTCGTGCTGGAACGCCTCACGCTTCGGCTGCCCGGCTTCTGCCGCCTCGTTCTCGAACGTGACCTTGAGCCCCTTGTGCAGGTAGCTCGCGACCTCGAGCCGCTCGCGGATGACGGCCGCGTCAAAATCGGTTCGCGGGAAGATCTGCGGGTCCGGCCTGAAAAAAATCGTCGTCCCCGTCCGGCGCGCGGGCCCCAGCTTCTTGACGCCGCCGACCGGATCGCCCTGTTTGTACTTCTGCTCCCAGGTGTGGCCGTCGCGGTGGACCGTCGCGACGAGCTCGCGCGAAAGCGCGTTCACGACCGACGCGCCGACGCCGTGCAGGCCGCCCGCCGTCTTGTAGTTCTGGCCGTCGAACTTGCCGCCGGCATGGAGCGTCGTGAAGATGACTTCGAGCGCGCTCGTCTTCGTGTGCGGATGCTTGTCCACCGGAATCCCGCGCCCGTCGTCCTGGATAGTGATCGACGACCCGTCCTTGTGTAGCGCGAGCGCGATGGTCGACGCGTGGCCGTTCATCGCTTCGTCAACGGCGTTGTCGAGGATCTCCCATACAAGATGATGCAGGCCGGCCGAACCGACACCGCCGATGTACATGCCGGGCCGGCGGCGAACGGGTTCTAAGCCCTCGAGAACGGTGATGTCTTTGGCGGTGTACTGGGACACGTCGCTGTCAGGATAGTACAGGTTCGGCCCGGCCTAG
>JANOGJ010000402.1:0-1845 GCA_031405995.1 Acidobacteriota bacterium | reverse complement strand
CGACGCGCAGGGCGCGGCGGCGTTCGGGCGGGTCCTCAGCGGCCTCGACGTCGTGTGGCGCATTCAACAGCAGCCGGTGCAGGGCCAGAACCTGACGCCGGCGGTGTCGATCATCCGGATCACGAGGGTGATCATGTAGCGGTGCGCAGGGACATGGTGGCCCCCCCCCCTTCTCGAAGACCCGCCGTTGTCCCGTAACCTGTTGACCCGACTGGATCGGGGTGTCCGGCACGGCGCTTGCGGCTGCGTGCCGGGTGCGCGCCGCATCGCCGGCCTATCGTCCCCGGCAACCGGACCGTGAGGTCCTGCATCAGTTGGTGTGCGACCACTTCGAGACGCTGCGCGCGCGCGTGGCCGATCGGCGGGAGGGGCAGGGCCTGCCGGCGTTTGTCGAGCGCGAGTTCCGGGAGTTCGTCACGTGCGGCAGTCTCGCCGCTGGGTTTGCGCGGTTCCGGTGTCGCGCCTGCGGGCGGGATCGCCTGGTGGCATTTTCGTGCAAGGGCCGCGGGTTCTGCCCAAGTTGCGGCGGCCGGCGGATGACGGAACGGGCCGCCCAGTTGGTGGACCGCGTCTTCCCGCGCGTGCCCGTCCGGCAGTGGGTGTTGACGTTGCCGCCGCGTCTACGGTACCTCTTGGCCTTCGATCACGCCTCATGCCGCGCGGTGACGGCCGCGTTTCTCAGCGTGGTGTTCGCCTGGCTCCGGCGGCGCGCCCGTCGTCACTGCGTGCGGCAGGGGCGCGCCGGGGCCGCGGTCATCCTCCAGCGGTTCGGCGCGGCGCTGAACCTGAACGTGCACGTGCATGCGCTGGTCCTCGATGGCGTCTTCGTCAGCGATGGTGCAGAGGGAGTGCGCTTTGAGTCGCTCGATCGGGAGGGGGCTGGCGACGAAGCGGAGATCGTGGCCGCGCTCGTGGCCGCGATTCTCCCCGTCGTCCCCGGCTTCGTGCGCGCCGCGATGACGCCCGGCGGACGGGTGGCGGCGCCGACCGTGTTCGACGACCTGTACACGTACGCGTGGTTCGTCACCTTCGGCTTGAGTGCCGGACTCTATGTGCTCCTGATGCGACGCCGGGTGTCCTGATCGCGGCGGGCCTTACGAGGTCTCGATCTCGATGCCCCCGACCAGACCGGCGAACAGGTTGTAGAGCGCCGCGCCGATCAGGCCGCCGATGAAGCCCATCACGGCGTAGATAATCGGGAGCACCACGATCGCCGCGATGCCGAACCCCCCAAAGGGCACGAGGCTCGTGCCATCGGACGACAGCATCGTCGATCCGATCGAGCCCACGGCCGCAACGAGCAGGCCAAAACACAGGCCCATCGCCGCCGCCATCACCGCATACAGCTTCGCCACAGACATCACACCCACTCGCTTGATGACCATACCCACCTCGGTGGCCGGACTGTAGCACGGTGGAGACGCCGGACACCGCGCCGAGGACTGACCGCCGCTACCACGCCACCGCCGCGCTGTTGTTCCGGTTGTGCGAGGCCGCGCGCAGCAGCCCGGTCTTCGGATCGCGGCTGATGCCGACCCACAGGCCCTCGCCGCCGAATCGCACGTTCCTCGGCTCCACCTCGCGGTACGCGTAGCCCACCTCGTCCAGCACGGCCTTGGGAAAGCGGCCCACCGGGACGCGAAGCGTGAGCATGCCGGTCTTCAGATCCGTCTCCGGCATCAGAAAGTCGGGCGTGTTGATCGCCTGGTCCACCGTCATGCCGAAACGCATGACGTTGAGCAACGCCTGGAACGTGCGCTGATGGAGTCCGGAGCCCATCGACGCGAAGCCGAGCACCGGCCGGCCATCCTTGAACAGAATGCCGGTCTCGGTTGGCGCCGGCAG
>JANOGJ010000395.1:0-3081 GCA_031405995.1 Acidobacteriota bacterium | reverse complement strand
GTTGCTATTGTCAGCCTCGTCGGCGGTCAAAATGTTCGAGTTGCGATCGTAGCCCAACAAGTAACGATAGAAGTCGACGTCGGTCGAAAGGTCCTTGGTCCACTTGCTCGTGGTGACTCGGTTGAAGCGATCGAGGTCGGCATAGACGCCGGCCGTCGACGTGTACTGCCGCGACCACACATCAGGCTCGTCGTACGTCGTGCCCACGACCTGCCCAGCCCCAAGATAATCGTATTGCACCAGCGTCGTGCCGCCGTCCTTGATCGAGTAGACGCGACTCGACACATCGGGAATATCGGGGCTGCCGCTCGACGCGTAATTCAGGGTGAAAGTTTTTCCTCCCACGGTCTCGCTCGTGCGGCGAATCGTGTTGCGCCCCGTCGTCGCCTTCGAATAGGCATAAGCGGTTTCCAAGTACCCGCTGCCGCCGACCGTGTCGTCCATGTCCTGGCGGAAGTTCGTGACGTTGCCCCAGCCATCGTAGATGTATTTCACCTGATCGATGGCCGCGCCCGGGAAATTGCCGCGTCGGTGCTGCGGACGGGGTTTTCGGGAGGGACAGGCACCGGTCGGGACAGGTTTCTCGGGATTGGCATGAGGTTTCTGGATGGACAGCCTGTTATTGCTCTCTTGGGTGCCTGACTTCGGCTAGCTTCTGTCGGTATAGTAGAATTGATTTTTCGATGTCCGAATCGAACTGCTCCGCTTCTGGTGGAAGAACCAATCCACGAGCCAGCTCTCGCCAAACCTCCAATATGCCAATTGCAAATTCTAGACTCTCCGGCTCGTATCTCTCAACCACGTACATAGAGCCCAGGTGGTAGATATGCGCGCCGCTCTGAGTGGTAACTGCTATATAGGTGGACGGGTAATCCGGGATGCCCATGCCCAGCCACGCTTTATCTCGTTCAAGCAATTTGCAATCGTGGATGCTCGCGATTACCCTGTTGCTGTCAACCGTCCTCGATGGATCAAACCACGCCTGACGGTATCCAAGCCAATTGATATCGAAGGACCATAAACCCGGAGGCTCGATGCTTAAAGTCCAGGGCAGGTGCTTCCCGGATTTGCTTGCGCCAGAGAAACACTGCTTGAATTCGACTTTTGTAATGCCCCTCCAATCAACCGCGCCTAGCGCTCCCTGACGGTGACCGCCATCGCTGGTGTCATCACATGATCGGCCATGGGAGGTCTCTTTGGCGGCGGAACAGCATATGATCACAGGCAAGGCGGCCCACGCCAACAACTTCAAGGATAGGTGCTTCACGGGAGATTTACGGCTCATCCCGGAGTTGCTAGTTATCATTTTCCCATGATGTCTCTAACGCGCTCCTCAAGCTCCTTTTGAAGATCGCTTGTTGCCTTGTTTTTATCTTTGTCCGTGCATCCGGGCGCATCTGGACATCCATGCTTAGCATACGCCTTGATGCATCTGATTTGCTTGTCATATGCCCACATCTCGCTAATCGCAAGCTTCACAGGGGGTGGCGGTACCATGCAAATGTCTGCCGATCTTGATCCGGGCGCCTGAGGAGGACACGCGCAATCCGCTTTATGGGCTTCCTCATGTTCAACGACGCAATCATACGTCATGTGTCCGGCAGGACTTTGCGGCGGAACCTGCACATCGTCGCCAAAGCATATCGTCTTAACTCCGTCGCAACAAGCGACGAAATTGATGCCGGGGTTCTCTTTTAGCCTCTTATCCTTGCTCCGAGCCTTCTCACAGCAATCCTCCTCGACAACAACAAATGCACTTGTAGGAGCGCCGACGTCGGTGCGAACAGACTTCAGTCCCAACGGGTCGCGTCGTGCAATTGGGTCGGAATGAAGAAATTGCAAGAGATTGTCCTTGCCAGCACCAATGGGATCACGGCGCAGCCAGTTTCCGAGCCCCGCGCCGAATACTCGGTTTCTGACATGGCACTTGGTCCCACCTAGCGTCGGATCAGTCTCGCACCCCGCAACCCCACGCCGATTTCGAACCGCCACCGCCGACAGCCCCCCTCTTCCCAGCGTCACGACTCCAAGATTCGTGACCGTCGTCTTGTCCGTTGCGTCCACGTCGCCGTCCAGATCGACATCGCCGCGGACGTCGTACGTGCTCCCGTTGATCCAGCCTTGGATTACGGTTCGATCGGTCCCGTTGGAAACGCCATCGGAGTTCGAGTCGCCCTCGGGCAGCCCAAACGGCACGCCGTAGGCGGAATACCGGTCCATTTCGCGCTGCCCGCCGGCCGCAGCCACGAGCGCAACGACATCGGCGTGCTGGCTCTGGCAGTAGTACAGCCGTTCTTCCAGCGTTCCATCGCTCGCCGTGGTCCAGGCTGTGTTCGCGTCTTTCTCCCTGAACGCCACGAGGTCGATGTACGAACTGCCGCCAAACCCGCCCGCGCCCGCTTGCTGGTGAACGAAGCGTTCTTTCGGGTCTGTATCTGAGCTTCTGTACGTCGCCACCATGCGCCAGACCTCGTCGTAGGCGAAATAGTACCAGAGGTCCGAGCCGTCTACGTCCGAATCGGTGTCCGCGTCCGCATGGACCGCGATCCTGAACCCCAGGCCGTTGTAGCGGTATTCTGCGACCAGGTCGTCGTCCAGCTCCCTGACCTTCCTGAGCCTGTAGAACGCGTCCCACTCGTACTTGTAGTCGGTCGCGTCGTTCGTCAGGTTCCCTGCGGGATCGTACGTGAGCGAGTAGTTGTTCCCCGTCGTCGCCGGGTTGGTGTCGAGGTCGCGGGTCAGGATCTCGTTGACCTTGTTGGCGGTCTTGGTGTCGTCCCATTCCCCGGTGTCGGTCCAGTCAGAGTCATCGTTCAGGTTGACCTTGTCGCGCGACCAGTTCCCGGTCTGCGTCAACGTCCATTCCTGCTTGCGCGTGCGGCTCGTGATCGATCCTCCTGAGAGCGTCCCCTCGTCCGCCACGGTCAGGCGATTCAGGTTGTCCATCGTGTAGAGGATGTCGAAGCCGACGTGCCCGTCGCCACCCGCCGCCGCATCCGCTTCGTCGGCGCTCGTAATGTTCGAGTTGCGGTCGTAGGCGAGCGCAACCTGGTAGAAGTTCTGGTCGGTCGCGAGGTCCTT
>JANOGJ010000386.1:0-1686 GCA_031405995.1 Acidobacteriota bacterium | reverse complement strand
GACTCGTGGCGGAGTGTTGCGCACGGCGAGCAGCTTAAACGTACGAACTCTCGATTCAGCGGTTGCCTTTGACAGCTTGAGTCTCGCCATCCAACAACTGCTGAGGGCGCCGAATGACAGGATGAGCAGCAGCACGCTGCGCATCGGATTGCGCTGACCGATCACGAGCACGGACGCGGTCACCGCGCCGGCTGCCAGAATCCAGAAAAGTATCGCGTCCATGGTTTTGTTCCCGGCCTAAAATCCGCCAGCCAGAATCACGTACGCGCTGATCAGCAGATTCAGCACCGCCAGGGGCAACAGCCACTTCCAGCCGAACTCCATCAACTGGTCGTAGCGATAACGCGGCAGCGTCCACCGCATCCAGATGTAGAAGAACAGCAGCGCAAACACCTTCACGAGGAACCAGATCCACTCGAACCCGGCCGGCAGCGGGAACGGCCCGTGCCAGCCGCCCAAAAACAGGTCGGTCGCGACCGCCGAGACCGTGACCATGCTCACGTACTCGGCCAGGAAGAACAGCGCGAACGTCATCGAGCTGTACTCGGTGTGGTAGCCCGCGACCAGCTCCTGCTCGGCTTCCGGGAAGTCGAACGGCGCGCGGTTGGTCTCGGCGATGCCCGCGATGAGGAAGATCACAAACCCGACCGGCTGCAGGAAGAGGTACCACTTCGGGATGAACCCGAACCTGTAGCCCGACTGGTCGTTCACGATCTCACTGAGGGAGAGCGACCCGGCCATGAGGATGACGGCCGCGAACGAGAGGCCGTACGAGAGCTCGTAGCTGATCATCTGCGCCGACGCGCGCAGCCCGCCGAGCAGCGAGTACTTGCTGTTCGAGCTCCACCCGGCCAATACGATGCCGTAGACGCCCATCGACGTGATCGCGAAGATCACGAGGAGGCCGATATTCACGTCGGCCGGCTGCAGCTTGATCGGCTTCTCGAGCAGGCCGAAGAACGTCGTATCGGCGCCGAACGGCACGACCGAGAACGCCGCGAACGCCGCCGTCGCCGCGAGGATCGGCGCCACATAGAACAGGAGCGAGTCGGCCGCCTTCGGCCGCAGCTCCTCCTTGAACATCAGCTTGATGATGTCAGCGAGCGGCTGCAGCATGCCCTTGGGCCCGACCAGGTACGGCCCGTACCGTTGCTGGATGAGGCCCGCGACCTTGCGCTCCATGTAAACGAGCACGGCCGCCGAATTGAGCAGCATGAAAAACGTGAAGCCGATGACGGCGAGCTGCGCCAGCAGTTCAGGAGTGAACATCGCCATCAGTGCGCCATCGCTTTCGCGCCCGAGCGCCACGGCGCGGGCACCGTGCACCGGCCCTCGCGGATGTGCGCTTCATACTCGGCGCGGAAGAGCTGCACGGTCGAGAGCGCGGGCGTCGCCGCGGCGTCACCGAACGCGCAGAGCGACTTGCCGACGATGTTGTTGCCGATCGAGACGAGGAGGTCGAGGTCCTTCATCTGGCCGTCGCCCCGCTCGATCTTGCCCAGGATGCGGTGCAGCCAGTCGCCGCCCTCGCGGCACGGTGTGCACTTGCCGCACGATTCGTGCTTGTAGAAATAGAGCAGATTCTCCGCCGCCCAGACCATGCACGTCGTCTCGTCCATGACGATCATGCCGGCGGAGCCGAGCATCGAGCCGGCCTTCTGGACGGCGTCGAAGCTGGCCGGGATG
>JANOGJ010000378.1:0-2996 GCA_031405995.1 Acidobacteriota bacterium | reverse complement strand
GGCCCAGCCGCGGACTGGGTGAGTCCGGCCACCAGCACCTGCGGCAGCACTCGCACGAAGGCGCCCACCACCGGCTCGCCGGCTTCGTCCATCACGCGGCCGCCGATGGACGCTGGCCGCCAGAGCTGGATCCTCGCGCCGTTGAACCACTCGCCGTCGTCGAGCGCGATCGGACGCCCCTCCTCGTCGGCCGGAACGTCGCGGCCGAAGCCGCCGTCGAAATAGCCGAACTGGACAGCGAGCAGGAAGTACGCCTGAGCCGGCGGGAGCCGCGTGAACACAAAGCGGCCGGTCGAATCGCTGGCGAGCCGGAGGACGACCGACGAGGCAAACCCGCGCGGGTTCGTCGAGAGCGTGACGATGGCGCCGGAGATCGGCTGGTTGGTACTGCCGTCGAGTACCACGCCGCTGATGGCGCCCGTGCCGGCGCCCGCCTGCGGCGGCTTCTGCGTCTGGGGTGCCTGCGCGATGGCCGCCGCGCCGCCCGAGGCGATGAGCAAGGCGATGGCTGTGGATCGCATGGCGGCTAGTTAGACACCGCGGACTGGTCTATGGACTGGCGTAGCCGCAGGGCTTTAGCCCTGCGGACGGCGCGGCGGGCTAAAGCCCGCCGCCTACGTCGATCCCGCTATCGAATCGAAAACAGGTGCTTGTCGCCCCTGATGAAGACCCGGCCGTTGGCGAGCGCCGGCGACGCGTACACCGGTTCGCCGAGCGAGTTGGTGCGGATGATCTCGTGTTTCGGGCCCGCGCGCAGGACGAACGTGTCGCCGTCCTCGCTCGTCAGTAAGATCGACTCGCCGAACGCGACGGGCGACGCCGTGAACGCCGCCGGCACCGGCACGCGGCCGCCCTGGTACTGCACCGCGCCCGTCTTCGCGTCGAGGCACGTCGTGATGCCGCCGTCGGTAATCAAGTAGAGGTAATCGCCGTACAGGATCGGCGAGGCGACGTACGCCGTCCCGCGCGTGTACTTCCAGGCGACGCGCGTGCCGTTCTGCTCGCCGGCCTCGCCGGGCCGGAACGCGACGACCATCTTCGAATTCTCGGCGTTGCCCGCGAAGGCAAAGACCAGGCCGTGCCCGGTGGCCGAGCTTGGAATGGGATGGCCCCTGGTGCCGTCGGTGCGCCAGAGTGCCTTGCCCGTGCGCGGGTCGTAGCCGATGACGGCCTCGGCGCCCGAGGCGATAAGTTCCGGTCGCCCGCCGGTTGACACCACGAGCGGCGTCGCCCAGCTGCGGCGGTTCTTGCGCTCGACCCGCCAGACCTCTTTGCCGGTCTGACGATCGAACGCCCCGAGGAACGATCCGCCTTCGCCCATCTCCTGATCGCACTGCACGATCAGGAGGTTCTCGAAGATGATCGGCGACGTGCCGGGACCGAGGCCCGCCTTCGCGATGCCGCCAAGCGAGACCTTCCACTTCAGCGCGCCGTCCAGGGTGAAGGCGAAGAGGCCGCCCGACTCGAAAAAGAAGTAGACCAGCGAACCGTCCGTGACCGCCGTCGGCGAGGCGTACGTGTTCTTGCGGTGGCGGTCGTCAAACATCGGGCCGTCGTAGACGGTGTGCTGCCACACGATCTTGCCGGTGGTCGCATCGACGGCGAGCACCATCAGCGCGTGCGCCTTGTCGGAGCCGACGCTGTCCGGGTGGAGGTATCCCGGCTTCATGTCCCAGCCGAGGTGAATCGGCGGTTTGTTGCCGGGCGCGAGTCCGCCCTCGACCGACGTCGTGAGGAAGATGCGATTGCCCCAGACGACCGGCGACGAGTGTCCCCGCCCGGGAATCTCGGTTTTCCAGGCGACGTGATCCGTCGCGGACCACTGGGACGGATAGCTCGCGGCGCGGCCGACCGCGAGACCGCCTTGCCCGCGCCACTGCGGCCAGTTGTCCGTCGGCGGCGCGGCCGGCGACGCGGGGCCACTCCCCTGGAGCATCAGGGCGGCGAGCGCGGAGGTCAGCAGGACGCGAACCACGCCGCCATCTTAACAGCGGGTCCCGTTCACCTGATTTCCGATTGTCGATCGTCGATTCGAGATTGCCGTTTATCGATTGCCGTTTGCCGATGCAAGCCACAAACTTCGTGCCGTCAGCGCGTCGCCCGAAAACCCCGCAGCCTCGGCCAGGTCCGCCAACGCCTCCGGCCGGGGCGCGTCGAACTTCCAGAGATCCTGACGGCCGCCGGCCCGCGTGACGGCGTCAGCCCAGTCGTCGAACCAGGGCGCAGCGCGACGGGCGATCGGCTCGATGACGAGCACGGCCGCGCCCAGACGTGCGAGTTCGAGCACGGAGGCGAGGAGGGACGCCCGGCCCGGTGCTGCCAGCTCGTTCACGCTCCAGCCGAGGATCACGCCCGTCTGGTTCAGCGGCTCGCGCTTCGCCCGCACGGCCAGGTCGGACGCGGCGCCAATCAAATCGCCGCGGGTCGCGCGTCCGCCGAGCCCGAGCGTCCGGTACGTCCAGGTCGCTTCGTCCACCGCCCATCCGCTCTTGTCGACGCCTTGCATCCGAGGACGATTCGCCCGCTCGCGCGCCCAGGCCGCGCCGGCCACGCCCGTACCGCACCCGAGGTCCACGATGTGCTCGAGCGGATGGTGTCCGGCACCAAGAGCGCGCAGGATCTCTGTCGTCGTGACGAAATGCAGCGGCGCGTAGTAGGCGGCGAACGCCGCGCGCTTGCCGGCCGAGTCGAGCGGCGATCGATCGGAGAGTTCCGCGCGCCGCTCGACATAGCGCGCCGACAACGCGCGGATCGCTTTCAGGAACTCGGGCCGGCGGAGCGGCGCCGCATGACGGGCCTGGAGCGCCGCGACGAAGCGGTCGACGTCGGCATCAGCCATGCGGGCGTGACGCCTCGGCCGCCTGGCGCGCGCGCACGTAGCGCGAAGGCAGCGGATGGCCGAGCGCCGGTTCGAGCGCGGTCGACGCGGCGTAGACGGCGTCCAGGCTCACACCGGCCTCGTGCCCAAGGCCCTGGAGCATGTAGAGCAGGTCCTC
>JANOGJ010000370.1:0-4614 GCA_031405995.1 Acidobacteriota bacterium | reverse complement strand
CAGGACCTTGGTCATGGACCGATTATAGTGACGCCATGCGATCACTCCTCGCAATCGCCAGCATCGCCCTGGTTGGAATCGCGTCGCCCCAGGCGCCATCGGCGCCCGCGCCGTTCCGGGCGCAGGTCGACGCCATCGCGGCCGAGATCCACCCGGCCATCATCGAGATTCGACGTGACCTGCACCGGAATCCCGAGCTGGGATTCCGTGAGACGCGCACCGCGGCCCTCGTGGCCGCGCGTCTCCGCGCCCTGAAGTTCGACGAGGTCCGGACGGGCGTCGGCGTCACCGGTGTCGTGGGCGTGCTGAAGGGCGGCCGGCCCGGTCCGGTCGTGGCCGTCCGCGCCGACATGGACGCGCTGCCGGTGCCGGAACTGATCGACGTGCCGTACAAGTCGCTCGTGCCCAACGTGAAGCACGCGTGCGGACACGACGGCCACACGTCGATCGCGCTCGGCGTGGCCGAGATCTTCAGCCGGCTTCGCGCGGAGCTACCCGGGACCGCCGTGTTCCTCTTTCAACCCGCCGAGGAGGGCGATCCCGCGGGCGGGCCGACCGGGGCGAAACGCGTGCTCGAGGACTGGCCGCTCCGGAATCCGACCCCTGTCGCGATCTTCGGGTTGCACGTCCAGCCGGAACTGACCGTCGGCCAGGTCGGGTACCACAGCGGTCCGGCGATGGCGAGCGCCGACCGCTTCACCGTGAAAGTGATCGGCAAGCAGACGCACGGCGCAATGCCGCACACCGGCATCGACCCGGTGCCGATCGCGGCGGAACTCATCAGCGCCTTCCAGACGATTCCCAGCCGGCAGATCGACGCGCGCACGCCGACCGTGCTGACCGTCGGCACTATCAACGGCGGCAGCCGCTTCAACATCGTCGCTGACAGCGTCACGCTCACCGGCACGGTGCGCACCTTGACCAAGGACGGCCCGGCTCGCGTCAAGGCGTCGATGGACGCGATGCTGAAGGGCATCACGTCCAGCCGGGGCGCGTCGTACACGTTCGAGTATGTCGAGGCGACGCCGGTGACCTACAACGATCCCGCGCTCGTCGCGTCGGTGCTGCCCGCCCTGCGCGCGGTTGCCGGCGACAACCTCGTCGCGCCGTTGCCGCAGATGGTCGCCGAGGACTTCGCGTTCTACCAGCAGCGGATTCCGGGCTTCTATTTCTTCCTGGGTGTCGCCAATCCGGCGCGCAACATCACCGCGATGTGGCACACCGAGTACTTCGACCTCGATGAAGAGGCGCTGAAGGTCGGCATGCGCGCGATGGCGGGTGTCGTCGCGGAGTACTTGTTCAAAGCGAAATAGATCACAGGCCTTCACCATGAAGAACATGAGGAACATGAAGAAGAGCTTCGGACAACCACGAAGCTCACGAAGGGCTCGAAGGAATCCAGGCCGGCAGCCCGCTGCGGCCGCAGGCCGCTCCCAGCGACGAGTGGAATCGACTCACGAACGTCCGGCTGCTCTCCTGAGAACTCACGCCGACGGACGTTCGTAAGTCGATTCCCCTCGTCGTGGGGGCTGCTACCGGGCAGCCCACTTGCTCCCTTCATGCTCTTCATGTTCTTCATGGTGTCGGCTCTGTCGACACCGCACCATCGGGCTACGCTCTGAGCGCGTTTGCCGGATCGACTTTCGTCGCAAGGCGCGCGGGCAACAGGCTCGCCGCGAGCGCCGCCAGCGCCAGGATCGCCGTGATCGACGCGAAGAGCCACGGTTCCACCGCCACGATGCCGAAGAGCGCGCTTTGCATGAGACGCGCCAGCGCGACGCCGAGCCCCAGCCCGATGGCGATGCCGAGCGACGCCATGCGCGCGCCATGGCCGACCGTCAGGCGCAGGATGTCCCGGGCCGTCGCGCCGAGCGCCATGCGGATGCCTACCTCGTGCCGCCGCTGGGCCACATGGAACGCCATGACGCTGTATATGCCCACCGTCGCGAGCAGGAGCGCGAGGACACCGAAGCCGGCCATCAGGCCGCTGACAAATCGCAGGCCCGTCGTCCGCACTCTGAGCGCTTCGCCCATCGTCATCACGTCGAACGCCGGCTGCGCGGGATCCACCGACGTCACCAATCGTCGCGCCGCGTTGGCGAGCGCCGCCGGGTCGCCATCGGTGCGCACGACGAGATTCACGACCGCGCTCGGCGCCTGCGCGACGGGGACAAAAGCCGTGATTTCCTTCCGCGACACAAACCAGTCGTCGATCGTATCGCCCGCGACGCCGACGACGGTGAGCCACGGACGATCGGCGCCGCCCAGCTTGAGGCGGCGTCCGAGCGCCGGCTCGTCCGGCCAGAAGCGCCGCGCCGCCGACTGGCTGACCACGACCACCGGTTCCGTGCCTGCCCGGTCGGCGGCCGAGATGGCGCGCCCCTGCAGGATCGGCACACGAAGGACGGCGAGGTAGTCCGGCGAGATCGTGCGGTAGTTGATCGAGATCGGGACGGGGTCGGCTGGCCGGCCGTCAATCGTGATGACGCGCTGAGAGTTCGAGCCGCTCGCCGGCAGGACCGAGCTCGTCCCGGAGAGCTGGACGCCCGGAATCTGCCGGGCCCCTTCGGCCAGCCGCTCGGCGAACGACAGCCGGGCTTCAGGCGTCTGATACGTGGACTCCGGCAGAATCGTGCGCAGGCGGAGAATTCCCGCCGGGTCGTACCCCTGCGGCCCGCTCGCGAATCGCTGCGCGCCGACGGCCGCGAGCCCCGACGCGATGAGCAACGGCAGCGCGAGCGCGATCTCCGCGACGACCAGGCCGCGGCGGAGCCGGCTCCGGCCCGCCGCGCCGCTGACGGATCGCCCGCCGTCGCGCAGCGCGCCGACCAGGTTCGGTCGCGACGCCTGTAACGCCGGCAGGAGACCGAACACGATCGCCGTCAGCAGCGCCGCGCCGAACGCCGCGACGATGAGCGCCGGATTGAGGTGCATCCGATCCCAGCCCGGCACGAACCGGATCAGTGTGGCCGGCATCGCCGACCGCAGCACCGTGAGGACGACCGCCGCGACCGCCAGTGCGGCCGGCGTCGCCACCAGCGCCAGCACCATGCTCTCGACCAGGAGTTGGCGGACCACGCGCCACCGGCTCGCGCCGATGGCCAGCCGCACCGCCAGCTCGCGCTGGCGCGCGGCGCCGCGCGCCAGCAGCAGGTTGGCGATGTTGGTGCAGCCGATGAGCAGCACCAGGAAGGCCGCGGCCTGCCACAGCCCGAGAATCTGCGGCATGCCGACGTCGATCATGCCCGCGGTGAAGGTGCGCATGACCAGCCGCCGGCCCTGGTGATGATCCGGGCGTTCCGCGGTGAGGCGCGTGAACGTCGCGGTGACCTCGGCCTCGGCCTGTTCGATGGTCGCGCCAGGTGCCAGCCGCGCAAACAGCGTGAGGTACCGGCTGGTCCGATCGTCGGCGTCGGCCGGATCGATCGAGAGCGGCGCCCAAATCTCGCTGCCCTGGGGAAACACGAACGCCGGGGGTGCGACGCCCACGACCTCATGGGGCAATCCGTCGAGCCTGATGGTGCGTCCGACGATGCCGCGGTCGGCGCCGAAGCGGCGTTTCCAGAGGCCGTCACTGATGACGACCCGCTGGTGCCGGCCCCAGACAGCGTCGTTCGCATCGAGCGCCCGTCCGAGCGCCGGGGTGACGCGGAGGAGCGAGAAGAAACTGGTCGAGACCCGAAATCCCTGGATCCGTTCCGGTTCGTTCGATCCCGCCAGGTTCACATCCCACCAGCCGCACGCCGCGACGCCCTCGAGGGTCCGCATGGGCTGTTCGTAGGCGTGGGCGCTGTCCGGTGAGATCGTCCCGGTCGGGAACGCATCGTCCGCGGAATTCTCCGAGAACATCACCAGTCGATCGACATCCGGAATAAGGAACGGCCGCAGGACGAGCGCGTCAATCATGCCGAACGTCGCGATGTTCGCGCCCAGGCCGAGCGCCAGCGTCACGATGACGATGGCGCCGACAAGCGGCTGGTGGATGAGCGCGCGGAACGCGCCGCGTATTTCCTGGACGAGCGACGCCATCATGGAATCCCCCCGCGGACGAATGACCCGCCGAGCGGCCGCCAGCGCCTGCCGCAGGCGTCGGCCGAACTGTTCGACCACGGCAGACCGTGCCTGCCGCCAGTACCACCGGCGCGCCGCGCGCGCGCCGCGCGCCGCCGCAATGGCCTGAAACTCCTCGTGCAAATCGCCGGCGGACACCTCGCGCCAGTCCGGCCCCGGGGCCGCGCGCCGCGCCAGCCACTCCGCCGAACGCGGCGGCCGAGTGACTGGCTCGGACTTCATGGGCGTCCCAGCACGGACTCGAGGCCGTGCGACAGGTCGGCCACGACGGCGCGGGCGGCGCGCAGGGCCTGGACGCCGGCGGCGTTGACGGCGTAGTGCCGGCGCGGCCGGCCGCCCCGCACCGCGAGCGGTGGGCCCAGCCGCGACCGGACGAGCCCCTTGGTTTCCAGCCGGTCGAGCGACGTGAACAGCGCGCCGCGCGCCACCTGTCGCCCGGTGCGGTCGACGAGCGTCTGGCGGATGGACACCGTATCCGCCTCATCGCCGCACTGCAGCACGGCCAGGAGAATCAGGTGCTCGAATTCACCGAGGTAGGCTGCG
>JANOGJ010000364.1:0-1783 GCA_031405995.1 Acidobacteriota bacterium | reverse complement strand
CGCCGAGCACCATCGCCTCGACCTGATCGCCCTGATTCAGGATCTTCGATGGATGCTTGACGCGCTTGCTCCACGACATCTCGGAGACGTGGATCAGACCTTCGACCCCCGGCTCCAGTTCGATGAACGCGCCGTAGTCGGTCAGGCTGACGACCTTGCCCGACACCCGGATGCCGGCCGGGTAGCGATCCACGACGTTGGTCCACGGGTCGGCCACGAGCTGCTTGTGTCCGAGCGAGACGCGCTCGGTGCCCGGGTCGTACTTGAGCACGACCACGTCGATCTCGTCGCCGACGCGCACGACTTCGGACGGGTGCGTCACGCGGCCCCACGACATGTCGGTGATGTGCAGCAGGCCGTCGATGCCGCCGAGGTCGATGAACGCGCCGTAGTCGGTCAGGTTCTTCACCGTCCCGCGCAGCGCCTTGCCCTCGGCGAGGGTGTCGAGCGTGGTCTTCTTCTTCTCGGCGTTCTCTTCCTCGAGGAGGACCTTGCGCGAGAGGACGATGTTGCCGCGCTTCTTGTTGACCTTGATGACCCGCATCCGCAGCTCCTGGCCGCGGAGCGCGTCGAGATTCCGGACCGGCCGCACGTCGATCTGCGAGCCCGGCAGGAACGCGCGCACGCCGATGTCGACCGCGAGCCCGCCCTTGATGCGTTCGATGACGCGGCCGATGACCACCTTGCGTTCCTGGTAGGCCTTCTCGACCTCGTCCCAGATCTACATCTTCTCGGCCTTCTCGCGGGACAGGACGACGTAGCCCTCGCGATCTTCCGTGCGCTCGAGCAGGACGTCGACCGTGTCGCCGGCCTGCGCGGTCACCTGGCCGCTCTCGTCGATGAACTCTTCGATGGGGATGAGACCTTCAGACTTGAAGCCGACGTCGACGATCACGTCCGTCGGGGTCACCTTCACGACGGTGCCCTTGACGACCTCGCCTTCCGCGAGATTCCTGAAGCTGGTATCGTAGAACTCAAGCAGGCGGGCATGTTCCTGTGGGTCCACGGCCTCGCCGCCCTCGGTTGAGGAGAATGCCGAGAAGCCGGAATATGTTTTCGCCCCTCCCTGAAAGATCTGGATCTTCTTGTTTGCGTCTCCGGTGCCCATCTCGGTCAGGGTCCTCCCCACGTCTCGGTCAAACTGTGTCGAGTCATCTAAGCAACGCGTGGCCGGACACACGGTCCGCCTCGCAAAGAGTGCGATAAGCATCGAATTATCTGGTATTTAACAGACCGAGGTCAACCAACGGTCCGGGAGCGTTCTTCATGGCATCGACCACGCGCCGCAAGCGACGACAGCGAACCCGTCCGGCCCGGAAGGCCGCCCGGCCGGTCCGAAAGGCCCGCCGGAAGGCGCGCCGGGCCCGTCCGGCTCGTCGCACAGCCCGGACCCTCCCGAAGAAGGCGCGCCGAAAGGCCGCCCCGCCGCGCCGGGTCCGAGTCGCGAAGAAGCGGGCGAAGCCGCGGACGAAGCCGCGGACGCGGGCAGCCAAGCCTGTCGCCAAGAGCAACGGCGCCGGACGCCGCCGGGGCGTGGGTCCGTCGCTCCTGGGTCGCTCCCGCCGCCAGCTCCCGGACGCCGAGCGCATGGCGCGCAGCTCGGGTATGGCCGACGAGCACCTGCTCTCGGCGGCCCAGGCCGGCCACGACGAGATGCGGATTCGGCTCCAGCAGCACACCGACACGAGCCCGGCGCTCGCCGGCGGCGACCCGGACGCCCGGTGGGAGGAGGCCGCCTCGGTCGGCGACGAAGCGCCGGGCGGCGACAACCCGACGCCCGACC
>JANOGJ010000357.1:0-6602 GCA_031405995.1 Acidobacteriota bacterium | reverse complement strand
TGTGGCAGCCTTTGCATGGGGCGCGCATGTATTGGGGCGCAGCCGGCAGGTCAATTCCGGGGGGTGGAAGTACGAGACGAGATCTGGTGTTCAGAGTTCGATAGGCACAACGGCAAACTTCAATCGACAAACTTCAATCGGGAATCGACAATCGACAATCGACAATCGGGGTGCCCGATTCCGCAATCGCCACTTGTCGATTCCGATTGCCGCTTGTCGTTTCCAGATTGTCGTTGTGCCTACTTCCTGGGAAGCAGCCTTGGTCTTGTGTCGCCTTGGGCCAAATCCCAACTCATCTGATACGTCAGCCGCAGAATCTTCTCCATCTTCACGTAGTTGATCCGCTCGGGGTCGTCGTTGACGGTGTGGTAGTCCGGGTGCAGGCCCGTGAAGATCCAGATGCCCGGCACGCCATGCTGGATGAACGGCCAGTGGTCGCTGCGGCGCATGAGCTGTGAGGCGTTGTTGTCGTAGCGATACCGAATCTCGAGCGCCTGGGCGCGGTTGGCGCGATCGACGGCCGCGCGCAGATCCGGGCTCCGCACCGCACCGATGATATTGAGCGCGTTGTTGTTGGACTCGGCCGTCTGCGGGTCGAGGCCGTTGAACCGCCCGCCGCCACCGCCGCGGCCGGCAGCGGGCGCCGCTCCGACGGGCGGCGGCACCGGCGCCGGCACCTCTTCGTTGCGCCCGATCATGTCCATGTTCAGAACCGCCACGATCTTGTCGAGCGGGGCGGTCGGCTGGACGGTGTACGCCCAGGCGCCGAGCAGTCCTCTTTCCTCGGAGTTGAACGCCGCAAACAGGATGGACCGGCGCGGCCGCTGACCATCGCGCGCCGCCTGCGCGTAGGCCTCCGCGATCTCGACCAGCCCCACCGTTCCCGACCCGTCGTCATCCGCGCCGTTCATGATCGCCGGGCCGTTCGCGCCGTCGTGGTCGAAGTGCGCCGAGATCACGATCCACTCGTCGCGCAGCCTCGCGTCCGATCCCACGATCTTCGCGAGCACGTTCCGGTCCGGCACGCGCTGGCGGTTGACCGCGGTGCGCAGGGCGACCTCGACGTCCTGCACGCGCACGTTTGGTGCGCCGCCCGTTGTATCCGCCGTCTTCGCGAGGTCCTCGAGCGTGCGGCCGGAGGCCTTCAGGAGCTGGGCAGCCACGGCGGGGGAGATCTGCGCGGCCGGGATTCGAACACTTTCCATCCAGGCCGCGAGCGAGTACGTGCCCAGCCGCGAGGGCTGCTGCGGCCAGAAGTTCGGCCCGGCGCCTGCGCCTCCACCCGGGTGATTGTGCACGTCCGAGACGTACAGGATTCCCGCGGCGCCCGCGGCCTGGGCCGCCTGCGCCTTGCGGAGCGCGCCGCCCGCGTCGGACGTCACGACGCCGTCGAACGGGCTCTTCTCGTCGCGCTCGCCCGGCTCGTGGTCCACGACGAGCACGATCGCGCCCTTGATCAAATCTGATGCGCGGTAGTCGTCGTGCCCGAGGTCCGTCGCCCGAATGCCGTAGCCGGCGAAAACGACGGGGCCGCGCGCGTCGGCCGTGGCGCTGAACCTGTGGGTCGAGAGGCCTTCGCCGTGCGCGACCGGCGTCGCGACGCCGCCCGAGAGAATCTCCAGCCCGTTCGTGGCGCCGAGCGTCACCGTCATCAGGTCATAGTTCTGGAAATACCCGGGCACGGCCGGCTCGAGGCCCAGCCGCTGGAACCGCGACTTCACCCACTCGGATGCAATCAGGTTCTCCGGCGTGTTCGTCAGTCGCCCGCGCATGGCATCTGAGCCGAGGAAGAACAGGTCCGCGCGGAGGTCGTCCTGGCGGATGGAGTCCAGGGCGGGCGCCGCATTCTGCGCGGCCAGCGGGACCAGGAGAAACAGGGCAGCGACGAGGCCAGCGCGAGCAGTCATGTTGCCTCCAGAGAAGACCAAGATTGTAGCGGCTCCAGCCGAACCCTGAACCGTGAACCCTGAACCAAGTGTTATAGGATCCCCCTTCCAATGACCGACCAAGCTTCCGCACCGGCCGATGCATCACGGCAGTATCTGCCGGCGCTCCTCCTGCTCTTTGTAGGCAGCGGCTGCGCCGCCCTCATCTACGAAGTCGTCTGGTTTCAGCTGCTCCAGCTCGTGATCGGCTCGTCGGCGGTCTCGCTGGGCGTCTTGCTGGGGACCTTCATGGGCGGCATGTGCCTCGGCAGCTACCTCCTGCCGCGCTATGTCTCGTCGAGCCATCACCCGCTGAAGGTCTATGCGTTTCTGGAAATCGGCATCGGCGTGATGGGGTTGCTGCTGCTGTTCGGGATGCCGGCGGTCTCGAGCATCTACACGGCGGTGACGGGCGGTTCGGTCTGGGTTCGTGCGATCTTCGCGGTGATCTGTTTGCTGCCGCCCACCCTCATGATGGGCGCGACGCTGCCCGCGATGGCGCGTTGGGTGGAGACCTCGCCCAAGGGCGTCTCGTGGCTGGGCTTCTTCTACGGCGGCAATATCTTCGGCGCGGTCGCCGGGAGCCTGCTCGCGGGCTTCTATCTGCTGCGCGTGCATGACCAGGCGATCGCCACGTACGCGGCCGTCGCCCTGAACCTCACGGTCGCCGCGATCGGCATCCTCCTCTCGCGGATGACGAGTTATGCGCCGGCCCCGGTCACCGCCAGCGGCCCGGCCGCGCAGGCCTCCGGCGCGCGCTCGGTGTATGTCGCCATCGCGCTCTCCGGTCTGACGGCGCTCTCGGCCCAGGTCCTGTGGACGCGGCTGCTGTCGCTCCTCTTCGGCGCGACGGTCTACACGTTCTCGCTCATCCTCGCCGTCTTCCTCGCGGGGCTCGGCATCGGCAGCAGCGTGGGCGCCGCCATCGCGCGCGGCGGCACGAACGCGCGTGTGGCGCTCGGCTGGGTCCAGATGGCGCTCTGCGGCGCGCTCGCCTGGGCCGCCTACATGCTCACCGAGTCGTTGCCCTACTGGCCGATCAACCCCTCGATTACGTCCTCGTTCACGGCCAACGCCGGGATGTTCTTCAACTACCAGCTCGACATCGTCCGGGCCTGCTGGGTCGTGCTGCCGGGCGCGATCCTCTGGGGCGCGAGCTTTCCGCTGGCGCTGGCGGCGGTCGCGGCGCCTGGACAGGATCCGGCGAAGCTCGTCGGCGGGGTGTACGCGGCCAACACGCTTGGCGCGATCGCCGGCTCCGTCGTGACCGGCCTCATCCTGGTGCAGACGGTCGGCAGCCAGTACGCGCAGATGATCATGATCGTGATCTCGGCGGTCGCTGGTCTGATGTTGCTCGCGCCCGTCGCGGCGGGAGAGTCGGGCAAGGGCAAGATGCAGTGGGCGTTCACGCTCCTCCTGATCGTCGCCACGGGCGCGGCCGGCCTGCTGGCGCGGGGCGTGTCGCCGGTGCCCGGGCTCCTCGTCGCCTACGGCCGCTACTCGGCCACTTGGCAGGACAGTTTCGTCAACGGGACCAACAAGATCATCTACGTCGGCGAGGGCTTGAACGCGTTCGTAGCCGTGTCCGAGCTCTCCTCGGGCGTCCGGAACTACCACAACGCCGGAAAGGTGCAGGCCTCGAGCGAGCCGCAGGACATGCGGCTCCAGCGCATGCTCGGCCACATCACGCACTTGATCCCGAAGGCGCCGAAGAACGCGCTCGTCATCGGATTGGGCGCCGGCGTGACCGCGGGCGCCGTGAGCATCGGCCCCAACGTCGAGCGCGTGACCATCGCCGAGATCGAGCCGCTCGTGCCGCGCTCTGTCGCCGAGTACTTCGGCCAGCACAACTACAACGTCGTCACGAACACCAAGAAGGTCAACATCCACATCGACGACGCACGGCACTTCCTGCTCACGACCGACCAGAAGTTCGACGCAATCACGTCGGATCCGCTCGATCCGTGGGTGAAGGGCGCGGCGACCCTCTACAGCCGGGAGTTCTTCGAACTCGTGAAGAAGCATCTCAATCCGGGCGGCGTCGTGACGCTCTTCGTGCAGCTTTACGAGAGCAACCCTGCCGCCGTGAAGAGCGAGGTCGGCACGTTCTTCGAGGCGTTCCCGAACGCGGTGGTGTGGGGCAACACGAACAACGGCCAGGGCTACGACCTCGTGGTCATGGGCCAGGTCGAGCCGACGCGCATCAACCTCGATGAGATGGAAGCCAAGCTGCAGAGCCCGGAGTACTCGCAGGTGTCGCAGTCGCTGCGGGAAATCGGCTTCAGCTCGGCCGTGGAACTGTTCTCGACCTACGCCGGGCAGAAGTCGGATCTCGGCCCCTGGCTCGCCGACGCCGTCATCAACACCGACCGGAACCTGCGCCTCCAGTACTTCGCCGGCATGGGGTTGAACCTCTACCGGAGCGGCCCGATCTACAGCGACATGATCGCCAACACCCGTTTTCCCGACAACCTGTTCACGGGGTCGGAACCGCTGATGCAGGCCGTCCGTGCGGGTATCGACCGGGCCCGGGGACGCTAGCCGCGCATGCTACGATTCGCGACATCACCTATGCGCACATACCGCCTGCTCGCCGCCGGCTTCGTGTTCGTCCTGGCCTTGGGCCTCGTGGCCCGGCCGCCGGTCGTCGGCGCCGTCGCCGACACGCTGCCGTCGAAGCTCTCCGATCAGGAATTCTGGAAGTTCGTCGAGGACTTCTCGGAGCCCAACGGCTTCTTCCGATCCGACAACCTGCTCTCGAACGAGATTTGGTTCCAGTGGGTGATTCCCGACCTCCTGGGCCGATCGCGCCAGGCGGGCGTGTACCTGGGCGTCGGCCCGGAACAGAACTTCTCGTACATCGCGGCGCTCAAGCCGAAGATGGTCTTCATCACCGACATCCGGCGCGGCAACCTGCACACGCAGTTGATGTACAAGGCGCTTTTCGAGATGTCGGCCGACCGCGCGGACTTCTACGGGCGCCTGTTCACCAAGAAGCGTCCCGAGGGCCTCACGACGAAGTCCACGGCGAGCGAGCTGGTCAATGCCTACTGGGATCCCGCCAAGACGCCGACGGGACCCGACGCGATGTACAAGGAGAACCTCCAGGCCATCAAGGATCACCTGACGAAGAAGCGCGGCCTGCCGCTCGTCAAGGAAGATCTCGACGGCATCGAGTACGTCTACTGGAACTTCTACTGGCATGGCCCGGCGATCAACTACAACTCGTCGTCGAGCACCACGGGCGGCCGCGGCGGCACTAACTACGTGAGCTACGGCGATCTCATGATGGCCACGGACGGCGCCAACGTGAGCCGGAGCTACCTCGCCAGTGAAGAGACGTACCGGGTGCTGAAGGACCTGCACGAGCGGAACCTGTTCGTGCCGCTCGTCGGCGATTTCGCCGGGCCCAGGGCCCTGCGATCGGTCGGCAAGTACATCCGAGAGCATGGCGCGACGGTGGCCGCGTTCTATCTCTCGAATGTCGAGCAGTACCTGAGCCAGAACGGGGTCTGGTACGGCTTCTGCGCCAATGTGGCGAGCATGCCGCTCGATGACAAGAGCACGTTCATCCGGTCGGCGTCAGGCGGCGGGGGCGGTCCGGCCGGCGGGCTCGTGAATTCCCTCGGGTCCATGCTGACCGAGACGAAGAGCTGCGCCAGCCCCAGCCAGCCTACGGCCGGGAGCGTCAGAATCTCTCGATGAAACGCCGCCGCGCCGCCCTGGCCGGACTCGTCCTCGCGCTCGCCCTCGGTGGGTGGCAGGCCGGTTCGGGGGCAACCGGCGCCGCGGACATTCCGGCCAAGCTGTCCGACCAGGAGTTCTGGCGGCTGTCCGAGGCCTTCTCCGAACCGGGCGGCACGTTCCACTCCGACAACTTCGTGTCGAACGAGGCGTGGTACCAGCACGTCGTGCCGGACCTCGTCCAGCGCGCCAAGTCCGGCGGCGTGTACCTCGGCGTCGGGCCTGAGCAGAACTTCACGTACCTCGTCGCGCTCCGGCCGCGCATGGCGTTCATCATCGACATCCGGCGCGGCAACCTGCACGAGCACCTGCTCTACAAGGCCCTGTTCGAGATGTCGGCCGACCGTCCGGACTTTGTCTCGCGCCTGTTCAGCCGCGCCAGACCCGCCGGTCTCACGGCCGCTTCCTCGGTGGAACAGATCTTCGACGCGGTTGAAGGTGTCACGGCGTCCCGCGACGTCTTCGACCGTAATGTGAAGGCCGTCGCGGACTGGTTGACCGTTCGGCACGGCTTCGCGCTCCGCGCCGAGGACCTGCCGGGCGTCGAGTACGTCTACAACCAGTTCTTCGCGGCGGGCCCCGGCCTCGTCTACACGTTGAACAACCAGAACGGCGGCCGCGGCATCGGGTCGCCGAGCTACGCCGCGCTCATGGCCGCCGACGACGGTCGGGGCGCACAGCGCGGCTTTCTGGTGACGGACGAGCGCTTCCAGTGGCTGAAGAGCCTGCATCAGCGCAACATGCTGGTGCCGGTCGTCGGCAACTTCGGCGGGCCCAGGGCGATTCGCCAGGTCGGCCAGTACGTGAAGTCGGCCGGCGCCACCGTATCGGCGTTCTACCTGTCCAACGTGGAGATGTACCTGCAGCAGGACCGCCTCTGGGACGCGTTCTGCCGCAACGTCGCCGCGCTGCCGCTCGAGGCGGCCAGCACAT
>JANOGJ010000337.1:0-5839 GCA_031405995.1 Acidobacteriota bacterium | reverse complement strand
AGCGCCGCAAGCGCGGAAGCGTCGACGACGACGCGAGACTTCACCGGTCGCGGTCCTCCCGGATCATGGCCGTCGCTTCGTCGGGCGTGCTGAATCCCAGCGCCCGAATCTCCCGCTGCAGCGCGAGCGCCCGAAACGGCTTGTGACGCACGGCGGTTTCCAGGATGTCCATCAGTTCGCCCTGGATGGAGCGGTGGTTGTGCCTGGCCCGCGCCCGAAGGGCGCGGGCGAGATGCTCGGGGACGTCCTTGATTGAGAGACTCACAGCCATGGCGCCATTATAGCTCCATTATGGAACCTGACCTATCATCGCCGTCACGAACGGCTCGAACACGTTCTTCGCGCGGCCGCCGAACACGTTCCACGCGTGAATCACGCCGACCACGTTGCGTGAGGGAATGACGATGAGCAACTGGCCGCCGAAGCCGCGCCCGGCCCAGATGTCGACGCCGTTACGGTTCGTCAGCCACCACTGGTAGCCATAGTCCCAGGCGCCCGCGACACCCGTCACATGCCGCGACGTCGCGCGCTTCACCCAGTCTCGAGACAGCACGCGCCGGCCGTCCCAGACGCCGTCCTGCAGATAGAGCTGGCCGATCTTCGCGAGGTCCGCGGCCGTGAGATACAGCCCGCCTTCCGTGTCGGGATGGCCCGTGGGCGTCCGCTTCCAGTGCATGTTGCGGATGCCGATCGGACTGAACAGATGCTCGGCCGCGTACTCGTCGATGAAGCGGCCGGTCGCCGCCTTGATGATGCCCGACATCAACTGACTGCCGCCGCTGTTATAGACCCACTTCGTCCCCGGGTTCGCGTCCATCGGCTGGCTGAGCGTGAATCCGATCCAGTCCTTGCTCCACTCGAGCTGTATCGTCGTGTTCGTTTGATCGAGCGGCCGGTCCTGTTCGTGCCACTCGATGCCGGATCGCATGGTGAGCAGGTCGTGCAGCGTCGCCTCGTGCAGGCGCGGGTCCACCTTCGAGAGATCGCGGTCCTTGAAGTAGCGGAGGAACGGACGATCGAGCGCCGCAATCTCGCCGCGATCGATCGCGATGCCGACGACCGTCGCGGCGATCGACTTCGTCACCGACTGCAGCGTGTGGACGGGGCGGCCCTGAAAGTACGGATGCCAGTTCGGGTGGTAGTAATTGAAGTGATGCATCGCCGACGGGTCGGTGCAGCCCTCGCCGCAGCCGATGGGTCCGACCTTGCCGCGGCTGATCTCCTTGTAGTCGCGCGCGTACCGCTGATCGACCACCGGCTTCCCGCCGCGCAGGACGTACATCGCATCGACGTTGCCGTAGACGCCCTCGCGAATCTCCTGGTCGAGCGCCGCAAAGGCGGGCGCGACGGGCGTCTGCGCGCCAAGGCCGGTGCCGAGGACGAGCAGCGCGGAAACGACAGAAAGCAAACTCAAACGCCTCATGCGCCGCCTTTCCGTGTGACGAACGTCGCGCAGTCGAACGTAGCGTAGCGGCGGACCGCCTCGGCATCGGCCGTCCGGACCGTCACGCCAAATCCGGCGCCCTCGAGCCATCCCGCCAGGTCGTGCCCGAAGCGCGTGTAGGTGGCGATTTGACCACGGATCGGATCGTCGTGGTACTCGATCGGGCCTTTCGGCGCCCAGCCATCGGCGACCTTCTCGAACATCGCTGCGGTAGGCGCGTCCGGATAGTACGGCACCGAGAACACATGACAGCCGCCCGGCTTCAGGACCCGATGCACTTCGGCGAACGCCGCACGGGCGTCCGGCACGTGCTCGAACACGTCTTCGCTGATCACGAGATCGAAGGACTCGCCGTCAAAAGTCAGGGCCTGGAGGTCCTGGCAGACGACGCCGCCGCGGCTCGTGCCCGGCGCCACGTCGTCGAAAAACTCGCTGACGACGATGTGATTGGGGGTCGGACGGATGTGCGCGGCGATCGGGCCGCGCGCCGTCGTGTTCCAGACAGCGATCTCCGGGTGGCGGACGAAGTCGGCGAGTGCGCGAATACCGCGTTCTTGGAACGCCGCCAGAATCGCGAGCGCGACGTGCCGGGTCCGCGCGACGCTGCCGCACCGCGCGCAGAACGCGTCGTTGCGAAGGCCGGCCGGCTCGCACGTGACGAGGAACCACGTCCAGCCGGCGCACACCGGACAGAAGCCGCCGCGGCCGCGCCAGACGTGGCGGGGATTGACGAACCGGCGAATCGTCGAGAGCCGCACTGAAGCGGCATCATACTGTCGCCATGCGCTCGTTTCTCGCGTGGTCGACGCTTGCGGCCGCCTTTGCGCTCCCGGTCGTCGTGGGCGCGCTGGTCGTCGGGCGACAGGGCGCAGGATCAAATGCCGGCCGGTATCGCGGCTGGGCCGCCTATGGCGGCAACAACGAACAGAATCGCTACTCGAGCCTGACCCAGATCAACCGGACGAACGTCCGCCAGTTGGAAGTGGCGTGGATGTACGAGACCGGCGAGGGCGGGCCCATGCAGACGCAGCCGGTCGTCGTCGGCGACGTGCTCTACGGCTACACGCCCTCGCACAAGACGTTCGCGATCAACGCCGCGACGGGCGAGCGACTCTGGACGTTCGACTCCGGCATCGCCGGCGGCGGGCCGAACCGCGCGATCATGTACTGGGCGGATGGCCGGGACCGCCGCGTGTTCTCGGCCGTCAACAACTTCGTCTACGCGCTCGACGCGCGCACGGGCAAGGTCGTCGAGGCTTTCGGCGCCGCGGGCCGCATCGATTTGCGCGATCATCTCGGCCGCGACGCGGCGTCGCAAGGCATGCGGCTCACGACGCCCGGCGTGATCTATCGCGACGTGATGATTGTCGGCGGCCGCGTCGGCGAAGGCCTGCCGACGTCGCCCGGGCACATCCGCGCCTACGACGTGCGCACGGGCGCGCTGCGGTGGACGTTTCACACGATTCCGCATCCGGGCGAGTTCGGCTACGAGACGTGGCCGAAGGAGGCGTGGACGTACAGCGGCGGCGCCAACAACTGGGCGGGCATGGCGCTCGACGAGGCGCGCGGCATCGTCTACATCCCGACCGGATCGGCGGCCTCGGACTTCTACGGCGCCGACCGAGCCGGCGACAACCTGTTTGCCAACTCGCTCATCGCCCTCGACGCCCGGACGGGCAAACGCCGCTGGCACTTTCAGGTCGTGCGGCACGACATCTGGGATCGCGACTTGCCGGCGCCGCCCACGCTCGTGACGGTGCGGCAGGGCGGGCGGACAATCGACGCGGTCGCGCAGGCGACCAAGCACGGCGCGCTGTTCGTCTTCGACCGCGTGACCGGCGCGACGATCTTTCCGATCGAATACCAGACGTTTCCACCGAGCGCGATGCCCGGCGAAGTGACGGCCGACACACAGCCCATGCCGACACGGCCCGCGCCGTTCGCGCGGCAGCGGCTGACCGAGGATCAGCTGACCAACCGGACGCCGGCGGCGCGCGCCTGGGCGATCACGCAGTTTCAGGCGCTGCGCGGCGGCGGGCTCTTCGTCCCGTTCGACGCGGACCGGCAGACGGTCGTGATTCCCGGGTTCGACGGCGGCGCCGAGTGGGGCGGCCAGGCATTCGATCCGGACACGCACTTCTATTACGTCAACGCGAACGACCTGGCGTGGACCGGCGGTCTCGCGCCGCTCACGGGCGGCGAGAGCGGCCGCGCGCTGTACGAGCAGCACTGCGCCTCCTGCCATCGCGACGATCGGCTCGGCACCCCGCCGCAGATTCCGTCGCTCGTCGGGATCGCCGAGCGGCGGACGTTCAGTCAGATGGCCGCTGCGATTCGGCAAGGTGTGGGACGGATGCCCGGGTACCCGACGCTCTCGCAGATGTCCGTGAACGCGCTCGTGCAGTACATGGGCACAGGCCAGGAAGCACGCCGAGGCCAGGCCCCGCCCGCGGCCACGTCGCCCCTCGTCAACACCGCGTTCCGCTTCACGGGTTACCGCAAGTTCCTCGATCCAGACGGCTATCCCGCGACCGCGCCGCCGTGGGGCACGCTGACTGCGATCAACCTCGACACGGGCCATCACGCGTGGCAAGTGCCGCTCGGCGAGCATCCCGAGCTCGTCGCGAAAGGGCTGACGAACACCGGCAGCGAGAACTACGGCGGACCCATCGTGACCGCCGGCGGCCTCGTCTTCATCGCGGCGGGCGTCCACGACCGCAAGCTCCGCGCGTTCGATAAGACGACGGGCGCGCTCTTGTGGGAGACGGTGATGCTGTCGTCGGGTAACGCGACGCCTGCGACCTATCAAGTCAATGGCCGCCAGTTCGTCGTCATCGCCGCCGGCGGCGGCCGGTCGCGCACGGGCGGGCCCGGCGGGGTGTATGTCGCGTACGCGCTGCCACAGCGCTTGCCTTGAAACACGAAGGGCTCGAAGAAAACCTATACACGGAGAGCACGGAGAGGCGGAGGGCACGGAGGGGATCCCTCCGGGAGGCCCGGCGTCACCCAGGCTGACGAACGAATCGGGTTGCCGAGCTTCGTGTTGAGAGCTTGTCTTCTCGACCCGTGTCAGAATCTGCCCGCATGAGGTTCGTCACGTTCGGGCTCGTCCTCGCTTCCGCCTCGCCGGCCTTCGCCCAGTCCGAGCCGTACAAAGTCTTCGACACCAAGCCGGTCATCACGCAGGGGCCGTACCTCGTGGCGACGAGCGGCACGGCGGCGACCATCGTCTGGCTGACCGATACGCCGAGCCACTCGAAGGTGCGCTTCGCGAAGGGCGCCGCCCCGGACGCGGCGACGCTCTCCCAGGTCGTCGAACCGGAGCGCGACGGCCTCGTCCCGGTAGGCCTGCGGCACGTCGTCACGCTGACCGGGCTCGAGCCGGGCGCGGCCTACAGCTACCAGGTCGTCTCCACGCGCGTCGTCAAGCTCAAGGCCTACTGGCCGGATAAGGGGCTGTCGTCCGAGAGCGCCGTCTATCGGTTCACGACACTCGATCCGCGGAAGCCGACGGTGTCCTTCAGCGTGGTGACCGACACGCACGAGGACGTCGCGCGCATCCGCGCCCTGAACAAGATCATCGACTGGACGAGGACGGAGTTTCTGGTGCACACCGGCGACGCGTTCCATTGGCTCGACAGCGAGGACCAGTTGTTCCGACTCTGGCTCGAGCCGACGCTGGCGCCGCTCGATCACTCGAGGCCGTTGATGTACGCGCGCGGCAACCACGAGCTGCGCGGCCCGTTTGCACGGAATCTCTTCGACTACGTGCCGACGCCGGAAGGCCGCTTCTACTACGCGCGCGACGCGGGGCCCGTGCACCTGATGGTGCTCGACACGGGCGAGGACAAGCCGGATGACACGAACGTGTACGCGCTGCTCAATCGCACCGCGTCGTACCGCGCGGCGGAACTGGTCTGGTTGCGCGCGCACGTGCGGACCGACACGCGCGTCGCGGAGGCGCCGTTTCGCGTCATCGCCATGCACCAGCCGCGCTGGGGCTGGCTCGTGAACGGGAACGCCGAGTGGATCGCCCTGGCCAACGCCGCGCGGGTCGATCTGGTGATCGCCGGGCACAACCACCGCTTTTCCTACACGCCGCCGACCGTCGCCCAGACCTACCATCTGATCGTCGTGGGGCAAGATCAGGTCGCGCGCGTCGACGCGTCCGCGGCCATCCTCACGGTGACCGTGACGGGCATCGACGGCACGATCGTCCAAACGGTGACCATCCCGAGGCGCGAGCGCTAGCCGCGAGTGGCACGAACGAGATCAAGAAAACACGGAGGCGGCGGAGGGACGGAGGGCGCGGAGGGTCCCCTCCGTGAGGCCCGGCGTCAACCCGGCCGACGAACAGATCGGGGAGACGAACATCGGGACAGAGTCAAACGAGTG
>JANOGJ010000298.1:0-5149 GCA_031405995.1 Acidobacteriota bacterium | reverse complement strand
GTCGCCCAGCCAGCGCGAGCGCCTCGCCCTGCGTGGCGCGGACAACGCCGGCTTCCTCGCCGATGAACTGGTGCGGCGCCTCGAGGCGCAGAACTTCGAGGTCGTACGCCCGGCGACGCCGCTGGCCGACGACGCGTTTGCCGCGTTCACGCGGCGGCTCACCATTCCCGCGCCCGCTCCGCCGCACAGGACGTTCACCGAGGCCGTCCTGGCGGGGCAGGCGCAGGCGATCGCATTCGACCGCAACGGCGGCGATCCGATGGCCGGCAGCTACGATCAGGTCCGTGTGGCGCGTGCGGTCTATCAGGTGGTGGCCGATCTCGCCGTGATCCGATTGAACGGGCAGGCCGTGTCCCCGGACGCGTTCGCGCAACTGGCCGCCACGCCCCGGTCGCTGACGCTCGACGTGTCGTCCGCCGGCCGTCTCATCGTGCCGCCGAGCGGTTTCGCGCAGGCCGTACCGGGCACGCTCGTCATGTTCACCATGCTCGTGCTGCTCACGAGCGGCGCCATCTCGCTCGTTGTCGAGCGCGAGCAGGGCCTGTTGCGCCGGCTGGCGTCGGCGCCCATCTCACCGGCGTCGATTGTGCTGGGCAAATGGACCGGCCGGATGTTGCTGGCGCTGGTGCAGGTGGCGTTCGCGATGGTCGTCGGCGTCGTCCTCTTCCGCATGGACTGGGGCCGCTCCCTGCCGATGGTCGGCCTCGTGCTGTTCAGCTGGGCGGCGTTCACCGCCTCGCTGGCGATCGTACTCGCCAATGTCACGCGCACGCAGGCCCAGACGGCCGGCATCGGTGTCTTCGCCACGCAGATCCTCGCGGCGCTCGGCGGGTGCTGGTGGCCGATCGAGATCACGCCGTCCTGGATGCAGACGCTCTCGCTGTTCCTGCCGACGGGCTGGGCGATGGACGCGATGCACAAGCTCGTGAACTTCGGCTACGATGCGCCGGTGGCGGTGCCGCACGTGGCCGCGATGCTCGCGGGCGCGCTCGTGCTGGGCTGGATTGGCGCGCGCGCGTTCAAATACCAGTAATGCGAATCGCGCTCAGTCTGTTCCTGGTTCTGGCGATCGCTTGCGCGGCGGCGTCTCCCGCGCGCACGCCTGCGGCCCCGTCGCCGCCTCCTCCCATCCGGCCGAACACCGCCACGGCCGAGCTCGTGAAGATTTGGGATGCCGAGCACGTCTCGTCGCCCCTGTCGCCGCTCGTCGATCACGCTGACGTCAAGCGGCGCGTCACCGCGCTCGGGGCCGACAAGAGCGGGCTGTTCCGCGTTCGCTCGATCGGCGCGTCGCTCGAGAAGCGCGAGATCTGGGACGTCGCGTTCGGGACGGGCCCGTTCGTCGTGCTGGTCTGGTCGCAGATGCACGGCGACGAGGCGACCGCGACGTCCGCGCTCTTCGACCTCTACGAATACCTCCGGCGGCATCGTGAGGAGCCCGCGGTGCGCCAGCTTCTCGGTGCGTTGACCGTGCACACCGTGCCGATGCTCAACCCGGACGGCGCGGAACGCTGGCAGCGCCGCAACGCGCAGGGCCTGGACGTCAACCGCGACGCGCTGCTGCTGCAGTCGCCGGAAGGCCAGCTTCTTAAGAAACTCCGAGACGAGCTGAACCCCCGAGTCGGCTTCAACCTGCACAACCAGAGCTGGAACACGACCGTCGGAAGGCCGCCGCGACCGGCATCTATCTCTTTACTCTCGGTGGCGTACGACGAGGGCCGGTCCATGAACGACGGGCGGCGGCTGACCAAGCGGCTCGCCGCCGTGATCCGCGACGCCATCGAGCCGCTCACTGGGAACCGGATCGGGCGCTACGACGACAGCTTCGAAGTACGTGCCTTCGGCGACAACCTCACGAAGTGGGGGACGCCGGTGCTCCTCATCGAGACCGGGCCGTGGCCGGATCCGCGCCCGGATCCGCCGCTCGTGCGCGTGAACTTCGTCGCGCTCGTGCGCGCGCTCGCGTCGCTCGCCGACGGGTCCGTCAACCGCGCGGACGCCGGGCGCTACGACTCGTTGCCCGAGAACGAGTCGTTCGGCTTCTACTACCTCATCAAGAACGTCTCGATTCGGACGGCCTCGAGCGTGCCGGCCTACACCGGCGATGTCGGCATTTCAGCCACTCGCCGGGTGCGCACGGTGGATGCGAGGCGCCGGCTGTTTCTGACGTACTCGATCGGCGACCTCGGCGACCTCAGGACCTACAGCGGCCTGTTCGAGATCGACGGTACGGGCAAAGTGCTGGCGCCGATCCCGCCTGGGGCGTCGGCGCCCGCTGTCGGCTCGACCGTCAGGCTCGATCCCGTCGGCGGCCTGATCCAGGTCGGCAGTCCCGCCAACCTGATGCTGCTCACGCGCACGGCCGCGGGCTACCGCGTGGAGCGTGTGTTCCTGGCCGAGACCGTCGTACCGACCGGTGGCGCCGGGTCTGAAGACCCGGCCTCCATAAAGCCGTGGAGCCCCGGGTCTTTAGACCCGGGGCGGTGACCATGTCCGGGCCCACCCTCGATCGCGCCATCGGTCCCATCGCCGCCACGCTCATCGTGATTGGCGGCATCATCGGCTCGGGCCTCTTCCTGACCACCGGGCGCATGGCGATCGCGCTGCCGTCGGCCGGCTGGCTCATGGCGGCGTGGGCGGCGGGCGGGGTCTTCGCGATCTCGGGCGCGCTCACGTACGCGGAGATGGGCGCGATGTTCCCGCGTTCCGGCGGCCTCTACGTGTTTCTTCGCGAGGCGTTCGGGCCCCTGCCCGCGTTCCTCTACGGCTGGGCGTGCCTGCTCGTCGTGCTCTCGGGCGGCGTCGCCGCCGTCGCCGTCGGCTTTGCCGAGTATTTCAACTTCTTCTTCCCCGACGTGCCGCGCGCGGTCTCCGCCGTCGGGTCGATTCTGATCCTTGGCCTGATCAACTACTTCGGCGTGCGCGCCGGCAGCAGGACAAACGCGGTGCTCACGGCGGCGAAAGTCACCGGGCTGGTCCTTCTCGTCGCCTTCGCGGTCGTCTCGCCCCAGGTTCAGGCGGACTTCAGCTTCACGCTGCCGGCGGAGGTGCCGTCGGCCTGGGCGGCGTTCGGCCTCGCGATGATCGCGGTGCTCTGGGCCAATGACGGCTTCTACTGCCTGCCGTACGCCGCGGGCGAGGTGAAGGATCCCGGCCGCACGCTGCCGCGCGCGCTCATCATCGGCATCTTCAGCGTCACCGCGATCTACCTGGCGGTGAACATCGCCTACTTCTACGCGCTGCCGATGTCCGAGATTCGCGGCACGCTGCGCATCGCCGAGCGCGCCGCCACCGCCACCGTCGGGCCGTGGGGCGCGACGATGGTCGCGCTCACGGTGCTGGTGTCGACGCTGGGCGCGAACGCGGCCATTCTGCTCACGAGCTCGCGCCTCCTCTACGCGATGGCGGCCGACGGCTTGTTCTTCAAGGCGGCGGCCACCGTACATCCGCGCTATCGCAGCCCGCACATCGCGGTCATCGGCATCACGGTGTGGTCATCGCTGCTCGCGCTCTCCGGCACCTACGAGCAGCTCTTCACCTACGTCGTCTTCACCTCGGTGTTGTTCAGCCTGTGCGGCGGCCTGGCGCTGTTTCGCCTGCGGCGGAAGCAGCCGGCTACGGCGCGTCCGTACCGCGTCTGGGCGTATCCGTTTGTGCCGGCCATCTTCGTCCTGGGCTCGTTCTACATCGTCGTCAACACCCTGGCGGAACGGCCGACGGAGTCGCTCGCGGGATTAGGACTGCTGGTGATCGGGTTGCCCGTGTACTGGTACTGGACGCGACAGGGAGCCGGGTCTAAAGACCCGGCCTCCACGCACGAATAATGGAGCCCCGGGTCTTCAGACCCGGGGGACTGACATGCGTTTCACTTTTATTGGCGCCGGCGCGGTCGGCGGCTTCTACGGCGCGCTGCTCGCGCGGCAGGGACATGACGTCAGCTTCGTGGCGCGCGGGGCCCATCGCGACGCCATCGCGCGCGACGGATTGCGCGTCGCCGGGCCGCTCGGGGATTTCACCGTCAAGGTGCGGGCCGAGAGCGATCCCGCCCGGCTTGGACCCACGGACGTCGTCGTGCTCGCCGTGAAGACCTACGACAACGCGACCGCCATTCCGATGATCACGCCGCTCCTCACGCCAAAGACAACGGTGTTGTCGCTGCAGAACGGGGTGGACAGCGCGGAGGAAGTCGCGGCGGCGGTGGGCGAGCGCGCGACGATCGGCGGCGCGACGTACATCGCCACCGCGATCGAGGCGCCCGGCTTCATTCGGCAGACCGGCACGCACCGGCGTATCGTGCTGGGCGAGTGTTTCGGCGCGGCCGGCGCGGTCTCCGAACGTGTCCGCGCGATCGAGACCGCGATGCAGGCGGCGGATATCCATGCCGAGGCCGTGCCGGACGCCAGGAACGCCATCTGGGAGAAGTTCACGTATCTCGCGCCGTTTGCGGCGTTCACGGGCGCCGCCCGGCTGCCGATCGGCCCGCTGTGGGCCGATGAGTATTGCCGCGCGATGTTTCTCGAGGCGGTGTCGGAGGTCGGGCGCGTGGCGGTGGCGCACGGCATCACGCTGCCGGCCGACCACCTGGAACGGACGGTCGCGTACGCCAACCGACTGCCGCCTGCGACCCGGTCGTCACTCCTTATTGATCTCTCGCAAGGCAAACGCATCGAGGTCGAGGCGCTGCAGGGCAGCGTCGTCCGCCGCGGCCGCAAGGTCGGCGTGCCGACGCCAGTGATGGCGGCGCTCTATGCGGTGCTGAAACCACACGCTACTGGAGAAATGAGGCAATGAGGCAGTGGGGCAATGAGGCAATGGGAAAGTGAAAGCCCCCGAGCGCATCGAGACCGCGCGCCTCGTCCTCACGCGTCCCTCGGCTGGCGATGCTCAGGCGATCTTCGATCGCTACGCCGGCGATCCTGAGGTGACCCGTTATGTCGGCTGGCCGCGCCACCGGTCGGTGGACGACACACGCGGATTCATCCAGATCACCGAGGCCGAGTGGCAGCGCGCGCCCGCCGGGGTGTACGTGATTTCCTCCCGCGCGAACGGCACGCTCGTCGGCAGCACGGGTCTCGGCTTCGAGACGCCGTTCCGTGCCAGCACCGGCTACGTGCTGGCGAAGGACGCCTGGGGTCTCGGCTATGCCACC
>JANOGJ010000282.1:0-1956 GCA_031405995.1 Acidobacteriota bacterium | reverse complement strand
AGCTTGTGGCCGGTGAACACGTAGAAGTCCGCGCCGATCGCGGCCACGTCGACCGCCATGTGATACGCCGCCTGCGATCCGTCGATGAGCACGGCCGAGCCTGCCTTGCGAGCCAGCGCGGTCATCTCGGCGACCGGGTTGATGGTGCCGAGCGCGTTCGAGATGTGCACGATCGCGGTCATCTTCGTGCGCGGCGTCAGCAGGCGCGCGAACTCCTCCTGCACGACGTCGCCGCGGTCGTCGATCGGCGCGACACGCAGCACGGCGCCCGTCCGCTCCGCCAGCAACTGCCACGGCACGATGTTCGAGTGGTGCTCCATCGTGGTGATGAGCACTTCATCGCCTTTGCGGACGTTGGCGTCGCCCCAGGCGCGCGCCACCAGGTTGATGCCCTCGGTCGCGTTCCTCGTGAAAATGATCTCTTTCACCGACGCGGCGTTCACGAACGCGCGCACCTTCTCCCGCGCGCCCTCGTAGGCCGCCGTCGCGCGCTCCGAAAGCGCGTGGACGCCGCGGTGCACGTTCGCGTTGTCGTGCTCGTAGTAGTGCTGAATGACGTCCAGCACCGATCGCGGCTTCTGGGTCGTCGCCGCGTTGTCGAGGTAGACGAGCGGCCGCCCGTGCACGCGCTGGTCGAGCGCCGGAAAATCAGCGCGCAGCGCGGCGAGGTCAATCGCCGGAATCACAGGCGCGGGAATCACAGGGCTCCGCTGCACGTCGTTCGACCCGGCTGCCGGCGCTAGGCCAGCCGAAGCTTCGCCTCCATCAGATGCATCGCGCGATCGCGGACTTCGACGGCCTTGATCGTGTCGACGACCTCGCCGGCGAACGCGTGGATGAGCATGTTGCGGGCGTCGACCAGGCCCACGCCCCGCGCCTGCAGGTAGAACATCGCGTCGTCGTCCAGCTGGCCGATCGCCGCGCCATGCGTGCACTTCACGTCGTCCGCGAAAATTTCGAGCTGCGGCTTGGTGTTCACCTGCGCCTCGTCGGAGAGGAGCAGCGCGCGGTTGGTCTGCTTCGCGTCGGTCTTCTGCGCGTCGGGCCGAACGATGATCTTGCCGTTGAAGACGGCCTTGGCCTTGCCGGACAGGATGCCGCGGTAGCGCTCGTGGCTCGGGCAGTGCGGCATCGCGTGGTCGATCGTGGTGTGCGTGTCCACGAGCGAGTCCCCGTCGGCCACATACAGGCCGTCGAGCGTGCACTCGGCGCCCTCGCCTTCGAGCACCGCGACGATGTCGTTACGGCCGATGCGCGCGCCGAACGTCAGCGCGTGCGACGTCAGCGTGCTGGAACGGCCGAGCCACACAGCCAGGTTCGCCAGGTGGAAAGCCGTCAACGTCTCGTTCTGAATCTTCACGTGATCGAGAATCGCCGCCGGCTCGAGACGGATCCGCGTCACGGCCGCCGTCAGCGTCGACGCGACGCCGAGGCCCGCGTAGCTCTCGATGACCGAGGCCTGCGCGCCCTCGCCGACGTGGATCGACAACCGGGGCGCCACGAGCGCGTGCTCGCCCTCCGACACCGTCAGCGACAGCACCTGCAGCGGCGTCGTGACAACCGTCCTGGGCGCGACGCGAATCGTCACGGCGTCTTCGAAAAACGCGTCGTTCAAGTCCACGAACGCGCCCGAGGGCATCGTCCGCGGCGGATCGGCGGTGTCGGGCCCCGTTGTGACTGTGAGGCCGGCCGGCAGCGCGCCAATCGACGAGAGGTCCTTCGAGAACCGGCCGTTGACCAGGACCACCGTGCCGCATACGTCGGCGAACAGAAACGGCTGAATCGTCTTCGCGTCGGCCGAGGCCGCGCGCGCGCGAACGAACGTCGTCGCCGCGACGGGTGCGATGCTCGTGAACTTCCACTCCTCATCACGCGACGTCGGAAACCCGCGATCGAGGAAGCGCGAAAACGCCTGCTCGCGCGCCTGGCGCCGGCTGTCCGGTCCGAACGCCGAGT
>JANOGJ010000201.1:0-9407 GCA_031405995.1 Acidobacteriota bacterium | reverse complement strand
GGCCGTCGGCTGCTGGCCTCGCGGCACCGCGGCCGCAAGAATCTGACGCCGCAGCGTGGCGCCCTGCCGATCGATGGCGGACTGCTTCTGCAGATCGATGACCTTGGTCGCGATTTTCACGTCGGCGCCGCGCTTGATCAGCACCTTCATGGCGTCGACCTGACCGGCCGACGAGGCGAAGATCAGCGGCGTCTGGCCGGACTCGTTCTCGCGCGCGTTGACGTCCGCGCCCGCGTCGATCAGGGCCGTCACGGCGTCGGTGCTGCCCGCCGCCGCCGCGAGGTGCAGCGCGGTGGCGCCGCTGCCGGCCGCGGTCTTCGCGTTCGCGCCCGCCTTGAGGAGCGCCTTCACGACCAGCGCGCTACCGGTTTTCGCCGCGAGGTGCAGCGACGTGTACTGACCGAGCCGCGTGATCGCCGACGTGTTGGCGCCGGCGTAGAGCAGCATCTCCGTCATCGCGGCGTCGCCGCGTTCGGCCGCCCAGTGCAGCGCCGTCATGCCGTCGGCGAGCGGCGCGCTCACGTCCGCGCCCTGCTTCAGGAGCGCCTTCAGCGCAGTCGCGTCCGCCCGGCGAGCCGCATCGGCCACCGGCGACACCGACTGCGCGGCGACGGCGGCAGTGAAGCCCAGCGCCAGCGCGAAGCCCACGCCCAATCGCAGAGTTCTCATAGGATCCTCACCATCAGAGCAAAGGGGTCAGGCCCGGCTTACGCCATTCGGGGCCAGACCCCTATGTTCTCTTCCTTGACTTAGATCGTCAACGCGAACTCGCCCGTGCTGTCGCCGAACGTCTTGATGTCGTCCAGGCCGAGCTTGTGCATCGCCGTCAGCATCGCGTTGGCCATCGGCATGCCGTCCGGCGACTTCAGGTGCAGGTTGCCCTGCAACTGGCCGTTGGCCTTGCCGAAGAACACGAGCGGGCAGCGCCGGTGGTTGTGCAGGTTCGAGTCCGCCATCGGCGATCCCCAGATGACCATCGACGACTCGAGCAGGTTCTTGTCGCCGACCATCGTGGTCTTCATCTTCTCGAGCAGGTACGCGAGCTGGCCCGTCCGGTACTTGCAGATCTTGTTGAACTCCAGGACGCGCGCCTCGTTGCCGCCGTGGTGCGACGCCGGATGGAACGGCTGGCTCGATCCGCTCTCGGGGAACACGCGGTTGTCCGCGTCGCGCCCGGTCTTGAACGAGATCGTCCGGGTCAGGTCGGACTCGAGCGCGAGCACCTGGATGTCGAACATCAGCCGCACGTGCTCGGAGTACGAGTCGGGCACCCCCGGGGGCGCGTTCGGCAATTCGCGAACCTCGCCGCTCGTGTTCTGCGCCTCGACCATCTTGATCCGGCGTTCGATCTCCTGGACGTTCTGGAGGTAGCGGTCGATGCGCGTGCGATCCGCCGCGCCCAGGTGGCGCTTGAGGTCCGCCACTTCGCCCTGGACCCAGTCGAGGATGCTCTTGCGCGTCGCGCGCCGGCTGGCGCGCGCTTCCGGCGTGCCGCCCGATCCGAACAGCATGTCGAACGCCAGCCGCGGGTCGCGCACCATCGGCAGCGGCTCGTTCGGCGACGCCCAGCTGATCGCGTCGATGTACACGCACGAGTAGTTGTAGGTGCAACCGCCCGCCTGGTCGAGGTTCTCGACGCAGAACTGCAGCGACGGCATCGGCGACGTCTGGCCGAACCGCTTCGCGTACATCTGATCGAGCGACGTGCCCGCCCAGATGTCCGATCCCTGCGTCTGCTTCGGGTGCGACTGGGTCAGGAACACCGCGCTCGACCGGAAGTGGTCGCCGCCGATTTCCGGCGCCGCGAACGCTTCGGCCATCCGCACGTCGGTGTTGCTGACGATGGTCATGTAATCGCGGTAGGGCTCGAGGGCGGTCAGCGAACTCTCCGGGATCAGCGTGAAGTCGCGGCCGGTCGCCGCGGGCGCGAACAGGTTCTTTGTCGCGCCGAGCACGTTGCAGCCGGCCTGGCCGTGGACCTCCTCGATGCAGATCAGCCGGGTGGGATCGGCCGCCGCCGCGGGCCGGGCCTTGCCGGCCGGCACCATCGCATCCAGGAAGGGCAGAGCCATGGTGGCGCCCATGCCGCTCAGGAACGTCCGGCGCGGGAGGTGTTTTCCGGTGATGAAATGCATGATCCCAGTCTCCTCAGTTGCGGCTAATAGGCTCGGCGCGCTTCATGCGAAACGCGTCGCTCGTGACCACGCCGAGCAGAAACGACGAAAGCTTGTAGTCGTTCGCGGCGGCGCGCTTCGAAATGGCTCGGACGGTCGGCTGGTCGAAAGCCTCGACCCGGCGGCCCAGCGCGTAGGCCATCAGGTTCTCGGTGAACGTGCGGACGAGCGGCACCGGGCGCTTCAGCAGCGCGGCCGACAGCTGCGCCGGCGTCGAGACGGGCGTGCCGTCGTAGAAGTTGCCGCGCGTGTCGAGCGGCATGCCGGTTTCGCGCGCGCGCAGCTTGCCCGTGACGTCGAACGTGTCGAGCGCCAGGCCGATCGGGTCCATCATCCGGTGGCAGGAGTTGCACGTCGGATTCGTCCGATGCAGTTCCATCCGCTCGCGCGTCGTCAGCGGCCGGCCGTTTTTGGCTTCGGCGGTGTCTTCGAGCGCCGGCACCGATCCATCCATGGGCGGCGGCGGCGGCGGCGAGCCGAGCAGCACTTCCATCACCCACTTGCCGCGGAGCACGGGCGACGTGCGGTTGGCGTACGACGTCTGGACGAGCATGCTGCCCTGGCCCAGGATGCCGCGCCGGGTGTCGTTCGGGTAGGTCACGCGCCGGAACTGGCTGCCGGCGACGCCGGGAATGCCGTAGTGCCGCGCGAGCCGCTCGTTCAGGAACGTGAAGTCGGCGCGGAGCAGCTCGAGCACGCTGCGGTCGTCGCGCACGAGCGAGTTGAAGAACAGCTCGGTCTCGCGCCGCATGAGGCCCGCGAGCTGTTCCTCGAAGTTCGGGTAGAAGTTCGGATCCGGGTGGACCTTGTCGATGTCCTGCAGGCGGAGCCACTGACCGGCGAAGCGCGAGCCCAGGGCGTCCGAGCGCGGGTCGGCCAGCATTCGGCGCGCCTGCTTTTCGACGCCCGCGCTGGTCCCGAGCTCGCCGCGGCCCGCCGCCGCGAGCAGGTCCTGGTCGGGCGGCGCGCCCCACAGGAAGAAGGACAGGCGCGAGGCCATGTCGTAGTCGCCGACGCGGAAGATCGCGCCCGGCTTCACGCTCTCGGGCTGGCGCTCGAGGCGGAAGATGAAATGCGGGCTCGCGAGGATCGCTTCGATCGCGTTGCGCACGCCGCTCTCGAATCCGCCCTTGGCCGCGCCCTCGTCGTAGAACTTCAGGATGGCGTCGATGTCGCGCGCCGCGAGGGGACGCCGGTAGGCCTCGCCGCCGAGCCGGGTCACGATCATGCGCGCGCACGCGCGCTCGTCGGCCTGGCTCGTCGGGCGGCACGAGAAGATCTTCTTGCGGCTCGCCGTGTCGGAAATCCCCGAGGGCCGGAAGGGCCCGTGGATGATGACGTCCCGTAAGTGCGGCAGCGTCGTGATGCCCGACCCGCCGGAGCCGCCGCCGGCGAACGACCAGTCGTGCGGGCGAATCAAGTCCTCGTACGGGCCGTCGAAGCGACGGACGAACGCGGCGGACAGCACGTGCTGGCCGGCCTTGATCAGGAGCGGCTCGGTGCGCATCGGCACCGCGCCGCGGCCGTCGGCCGCGCCGGCCTGCCCTGTCTCGTAGCGCACGAGCGCGATGCGCTCGCCGTTCAGCGAGAGGTCGAGGTCCTCGAGCCGCGTGTTGTCGCCGCCGGTGAACGTCACCTCGAACACGTACTCGGCGTCGACCGGGAAGATCGGTTTGACGACCATCCCGCCGCGCGACCCGTACGGCGCGCCGTCAAGTTGATCCCACGGATGCTGCGAGACGTAGCTCGTGCTGGTGTAGGTGCGGTCGGCCGTGGGCGCCAGCCGGTCGCCCACCGCCAGGCGGCTGATGTCCCCGGCCGCGTTGAGGTAGGACTCGAGGAGCGTGGCGGAGAGCGTCTGCTCGTCGGCGATGTTGTCGAAGTTCGCGCTCTTCTGATCGAGCGGCAGCCACTGCCCCGGGTCCACGTCAATCCCCAGCAGCTCCCGCACAGCGCGCTGGTACTCGGGACGATTCAGCCGCGGGAACGTGCGCACGCCGGGGTTGGGCCGCAGCGCGGCCGCGGCATCCGCCTTCGCTTCGAGCGCCGAGATGAACCCCGCGTGCGTCACCGCGTCGGGACGCTCTTCGCCGGGCGGCGGCATCATGCCGGCCTGCAGCTTGCGGATCATCCGCTCGGTCAGATCCGGGTTGTTGCCCGCTTTCGCCATGTCGAACTTGTCGAACGAGACTTCGCCGCGCTTCATCTGATCGTTGTGGCAGTCGCCGCAATACGTCTGGATGAGGTCGTTGTAATCCTGCGGGGCGGGGGCGCTGGGCATCTTGGCCGACTTGGCGGCGGGCGTCTGATCGTGCGCGCTCACGAGCATCGCGGCGCCGGCGGGCGCGGGGGCGCGCTCAGCGCCGCGCGCGGCCAGGGCGGTGCCCACGGCCGCGACGAGAGAGAGCATCCCGGTACAGACCCACACCCATCTGGCGCGTGTCATCGTGTCTTTCCGCCCCCGAATCTAGGCCTCTGACCCCTTGATCTACGGTGAATATACACCTGTACTTGCTCTTCCGTTTATCGGTCCAGCCAGCCATTTCTGGCATGTCTGGCCCTACCCGGGGGGAGTGTCAGAGCAGGGCGGCCGGAACCGCCCGGATCGGGCGGCCATTCTGCGGCGATGGCCTCCGCCAGACGCGAGTGACCACGAACCCCAAGGTCAGTACGAAGCCGGCCGGCGCGATCCCCCGAGCAGCGACGATTCCATCGTCACGATGACGCGGTTACCGGACGATCCCCGCGCCCATGAGGCGGTGATCATAGGCGCCCCGCCAGCCCTGATCGATAGACCCACGGAGTAGCTCGCGAGCAAACCCTTGAAATTGAGATCGCTGCGCTGCTCGGTCGCCTTGCCGCCCTCCGCCATCACATAGGCACCGACGGGTCCCCAGATCGAGTGTTCGAGCGATACTTGCGCGGCGAGGAGGTGCGGTGCGCGAAATCGATAGTCCTCGAAGCTCGCCAGCATCCGCTGACTGTCGATGTCCGACCCGCCAATGGTCGGCTGGAAGTAGAACGGCACGCCACCGTCGCTAAACGGAGACGCCGAGGTCGCAAACAGCCGTACGCCGATTGAGCCGCCGCGATTGCGCGAGAACGTCAGTGGCGGGCAGGTCGTGCTCGTCGGGCCGGTAAAACACTCGTCCGGACCGTTGAACTCATTAGGGCCCGTCGACCCCACCGTGCGATACAGCGGGATCTCATTGCGCAGGTCAAGGGTCCATCGCGAGAACGACGTCGCCGTCTCACCGACAAACTGTTGCCAGCGCGCGCCGTAATTGAGTTTCAGATGACCGGCGAACATCGACGGCTTCACGCGAACGTCTTCGAAGATCTCAAGGAACGTATCCCGATCACGTGCGTCATCGATGGTGACGAAGCGCCCGTTCACGCCGCCGATGATCGACAAGGCGATCGGCCGCAGGCGTGGTTGATTGAGCGGGAGCACGGCGCTTCCGCCCACGATGGTCTGATTCTCACCGAACACTCGCGGCTCCGAGTTCTCGAAGTCCTGGCCGAAATCGAGCAGGTGATCCAAGACGGCGCGCTGCAGATACAACCGGAACACGGGGTACTCGCGGATCGCGCCCGCGGGTGACGCCGTGACCGGGCCCGTCGACACCGTCGGCAGCGCGACCTTTGACCGTACGAACGTCATGTAGGCGCCGGCACGCCACGCCTTCGACGAGGACGCCACGGCGTCCCCGTTGAAACTGATTCGCCAATCCTCATTCGGGGTGAAGCGTTCCGCGAATGCGATCCCGTACGCGAAGCCGTTCTGTGGGGCCAGGTTACCCAGCGCAATGTGGACGGGATAGCCGGTCACCAGCGTGATCGCGCACGAGGCGAGATCCTTCGGCGCAAACGCGTCGCAGCTCTCGGCGATCTTTTCCCGTTCGCGGCGCCAATCAGATGCGATGCGGCCCTCCTGCGCGAATACGGGAGAGGCGGTGAGCAATACGATCGCGACCGCGGTGAGTTTCATCGCTTCGCCTTCCCCTTCGCTTTCGAGCGCCGCTTGGTACGCGGCTTCAGCCGCGCCTTCGGCCTCCGCGGTGTGGCCGGCCGCACCCTGTAGGGAATCTCCGACGTCGCGAAGGGCAGGCGCGCGGCCGATTCAAGTCGCGGGATCAACTTCGCTATTTGCGCGGCCGCGTCGGCCTCGGTCTTCACCTTCTTCTCTGGATAACCGGCGCGCCGTTCGCCGGCATGGTGCACCGCCCATTCCAGGTGCCGCACTTGATGTTTCAGCAGATCGGACGCGGGTCGATTCGGATTGAACGCCTTCTTCGGCGGCTTGGGGACCTTGATGTCGGCCATGGCGATTACAGGTTGAAGGTTGGCGTGTCCGCGTCCCCGCGGGCGGCGGGGAGCGTGAAGAGGTTCTGGAACGTGCTGGATGCCTTTTCGCGTGGGGAACGCGGCTCGTGGCCCGGCGCAAACAGCGCTGTCACCGTGTTCGGAATGGACGCGTGCTCGAACACGCGATTGTCCACGGTACTCCTCGGAATCCACGGCGAGACGAGCACGGCCGGCACGCGCACGCCAAGGCGATCGAAGTGGAAAGGCTTGCCGGTCTTCGTGTCCCCAGGCTGCGCGACGAAACCGTCCGGCGTGCAGGCCGGCGGCGGGACGTGATCGTAGATCCCCCCGTGCTCGTCATAGGTCACGAGCATCGCCGTGGCCGGCCACAACGCCGCATTCGCTTTGAGGGCGTTGTAGACAGACGCGATAAAACGCTCTCCTTCCAGCACGTGGTGATCGGGATGCTGGTCCGAGGCGAGAATCGCGGCGCCCGTGTCGCTGAAGTGGTCGGTGTAGTTCGGCTCGATGAAGGAATAGTCGGGCAGCGTGCCGTTCGCGCAATCGCTCAGGAATTGCTGGTAGGTCCCGAAGAACTGCGGCTGATGCTGCAGCAGGTTCACGACCTCCATCGACGAGCTCTGCAGGTCGAACAGGTAAATCTTCGCCGTCTTGCCGGCGGCCTGAAGCCGTTCGTAGATGCTCTTGAACTGGACGTTGGGATAGAAGATCTGCATCCCGACGTGTCCGAACGACGTGCCGTAATGCGCGAACGCACGATTGCAGAGCGTCGGGCCCGGGATCGACGAAAACCACCGGTTGAACACGCAAAACTCGGTGGCCAGCGCGGTGATGACGGGTAACTGCTCGCGCTTGAAGTAGTACATCACCTGCCGCGAGCTCTTGACGTCGTGGCGCTTCTCGAAATACTGCGTCACGAACCCCTGCATCGTCGGCATCCGGCCCGTCGTCGTATCGCCGGCGTAGATCTGAACGTCGACTTCATTGAAGTCGTGGCCGGGATCGGGATCCAGCTGGCCTTGATACTTGGCCTTCGGTTCCGCCTTGACCAGATTGCCTTGCGTGTCGGGATTCGACTGTGTGCCGTCGATGCCGTCAATCGCCGGATGAGTGGCTCTCAAGGCACCAAGCAAGTGATCGAAGGAGCGGTTCTCCATCATCACCACGACGACGTGACGCAGTGCGTCGAGGCCGGGTGGAGGCATGTGCCGAGTATAGAACGGTCAGGGCGTCCGGAGTCGGTCAACGGACAAACGCGAGCGCCGAGTCGCCGGCGCTGCCACGGACGTTCCTCACGAAGAACCGCACGAGCAAGCGGCCTTCCACCAGGTCCTTCCGGTCCGCGGCCGAGAGCGTCACCGTCCCGTCCGCGGGCTTGCCGCCGCCAAACAGTTGATGCCGCGCGGCGCCCGGCTTCTCCACCGTGCCCGCGTGGATCCAGACGCCGATCAACCGGTCGCGTCCGGCGGCGTCGACGCCGATCGCATACCGCAGCCGCGACGTCGTCTCGTCATACGTCAGCTTCAGATCCGCTTTGAGGCCGGGCTCCCTGGAATTGGAACCGGTCGCTGCCTGGTAATCCAGCCTCACCGCGGCCGTCAACGGCGCTGGCGCCTTGCCGCCGACCAGGGCCGGCGTGCTGAACGGCGCTCGCCGCGCCTTCAACGTCTGCTCGATGGCGTAACCGAGCGACAGCAGGTCCTGCTCGGAAAACGCGCCGCCGAGAAGCTCGACGCCAATCGGCAGGCCGTCGTCGCTGAATCCGGCCGGCACGGCCAGAGCCGGCAGGCCGGAATGCGAGCTGAACTGGCAGGTCCCGCCGATCTGCGGCTCGCCGATCCGCGCCGGCTTTCGGCGCAGCGTGGGATAGACGAGCGCCGCCAGCCGATGCTCGGCCAGCACCGCTTCGGCCGCCTGCCGAATGGCGACGCGCTTGATGCGCGCGCGGCGCGACACGTCGCTCTCGCGCGCGGTGACCGCGTTGCGCGCCCGGAACGTGGCCTCGAGCGCGGTGTGATACAGGCCGCGCTCGAGGATTTCGCCAAGCGACTTGACCGGCGCGTCGGGCACGGTCGCGAGATAGTCCGCCAGATCGAACTTGAAGTCGGAAGCGATCATCGAACTATCGCGCAGGAGGTCGTCCAGGCCTGGAATGACGACGTCGGTGACGTCGGCGCCGGCGGTCTTCAGCGCCTCGAGCGCCCGCTGCACGATCGACGTCACTTCCTGATCCTCGGCCGCGGCGCCGAACAGGCTCCGCACGACGCCCAGGCGCGCGCCTTTGAGCGCGTCGGCGCGAAGGCCGGCGCGGTACGAGGCCGGAATCTTGCCGGCGCCAGCCGACGCTGAGGTTGACGCGTCCGCTGGATCAACACCGACCGTGGCATCCAGGAGCACGGCCAAATCCGCGATGGTGCGCGCCAGCGGCCCGCCAATATCCTGCGTGCTCGAGAGCGGGACGATGCCGGTGCGGCTCGACAGGCCCTGGGTACCGCGCAGCCCGACGAGGCTGCCGGCTGACGCGGGAATCCGGATCGACCCGCATGTATCACTGCCCATGGCGGCGGCCGCGAAGTTGCCGGCCGCGGCGGCGCCCGTGCCGCCGGACGATCCTCCTGGGGTGCGGTCGAGATCGTACGGGTTCCTCGTCTGACCGAATCCCGATCCGACGGTCGTGATTCCGGCGGCCAGCTCGTGCATGTTCGTCTTGCCGAGCACGACGGCGCCGGCGGCCTTCAGGCGCTGCACCAGGAACGCGTCCCGGGCCGGATGGGACGTCGCCAGCGCGATCGACCCGGCGGTCGTCGGCATCTCGATCGTCTCGTGTTGTCTTTGACGAGCACCGGGATGCCGTGCAGCGGCCCTCGCGGTCCTCGGCTGGCCCGTTCGGCATCGAGCGCGTCG
>JANOGJ010000164.1:0-1952 GCA_031405995.1 Acidobacteriota bacterium | reverse complement strand
CCGGCCGCGAATCTGTCCGTGTGGCTCGTCGTCCTGCCGTGGACGGACGGTCCGATCAGCCCGGCGAATCTCATCACGCGCGGCTGGGCGGATCCGCAGAATCACGCGTCGCTGAAGAACGGCGGGAACTACAACTCGCGCGCGCGCGGCACGCCGCTCGTGCCCGGCCAGTTCGTCACGCTCACGTTCAGCCTGCAGCCCGACGACCAGATCATTCCGGCCGGCAAGCGCATCGGCCTCATGATCTTTTCGAGCGACCGCGACTTCACGCTCTGGCCGCAGCCGGGCACCGAGTTGACGGTGGACCTCGACGGCACGACCTTGCAGGTGCCGGTGGTCGGCGGCGCCGCGGCGTTCAAGCGGGCAAATGGTGGCTAGCGCGCTCCTGGCGCTATTGCTGCTGTCTCAAGCGGCCTCGCCGGCGGCGGCGGTTGCCAGCTTTCAGGGCACGTGGACGATCTCGACCGTCAACGGGCAGGCGGTCGCCGACCTCGGCAAGAAGATGTCGCTGACGTTCACCGGCGACCGGTACTCGCAAACGACCGACGGTCAGGTCATGGAGCGCGGGACGTTCAAGATCGACGCGAGCAAGAAGCCGATGACGATCGACATGCGGATCACCGAGGGCGTGGCCGTGGGTGAGACGCAGATCGGCGTGGTGCAGGTCGTCGGCGACACGCTGACGCTCAAGACGAACACCGTCGGCACCCCGCTGCGGCCGACCGACTTCAAACCCCAGGTGTGGTACGTCCTCATCGTGGCTAAGAAGGCCAGGTAGTTTTGCGTCCTGTGGGCCGCTGACCTAGCCTGTGGGCCGCTGACCCAGCTGGTGGGCCAATGACCCTCCTGCCATGGGGTCAATGACCCTCCAGCTGTGACGAGTGACAAGCACCCGCGAGGCCATCGCGGTAGCCTTGAACTGCGGGTCGAATCGACCCGCGGAAGGGGACACTGATGACTCGCTTCGCATCACGTTCATCGATCGGATCGATCGCCGCGTTGCTCATGCTCACCGCAGGGGTTGCGGCTCAGGAGGCCCCGAAGGACGCGGCGGCCAAGGCGCTCGCCACCGTGCAGGGCAGCTGGACGATCGCCACCATCAACGGCCAGTCGCTCGCCGAAGGGGGCATGCAGATGTCCCTGGTGTTCACCGGCGACAAGTACGCGCAGGTGTCCAACGGCACGACCGACGAGCGCGGCTCGATCAAGATCGATCCGGCCAAGAAGCCGATGACGATCGACCTGAACATCACGGAAGGCAATGACGCGGGCAAGCTGCAACTCGGCGTCTTCGGGGTCGAGGGTGACACGATGACGCTGCAGCTCAACCAGGCGGGCGCGACCGAACGGCCCGCGGGTCTCGTCGCGCAGGATGGCTATCTGTTTGTGATTTTGAAGAAAGCCAAGTGACCGCGCGCGTCTAGCGGCGCGGGTAGGTGACGGCCTTCGTGGTGGTGCCTGTGGCGCCCCATTCGTCCGAGACCGTGTAGGTCATCATGCAGATCCCGCTTGAGGCCGTCTTGATCGCCGAGAGATCAAATTGACCGCCGGTGGGTTGGCCGCAACCCGATACGGCGGCCCCGGGTGATGCCGTGATTCTACGACCTAGACGGCCATCTCGCTGGTGATCTTCGCGAGACGCTGATCCAGCGTGATGAGTTCGGCGCCGAGCGATCCGGCGAGCCAGACGTAGCTCGCGTCGTAGGTTGAGAGTCCCGTCGCCTGCGCGATGAGGACGACGTCGGCGGCGTCCACGTCTTGCCAGCTGATGCCCCAACGCGGGTTCAGGACATTCGCGAGAGCCGTGAGAATAGGCTTCGAGTCGCCACGCCGTGCCTTCTTCCAAGCGACGTTCGCCAGTTCGAATTTCAGCAGAGTCGGCGCGCAGACCGTTGCGCCGTCCAGTTGTCGCGCGACGGCATCGCCGCCGGGTTCCAGGAACGCGAGCGCCG
>JANOGJ010000087.1:0-2997 GCA_031405995.1 Acidobacteriota bacterium | reverse complement strand
CCGACGAACGAAGCCTACAAGTTCGGCATCAATTACGTGCTGTACGGTCTCACGCGCTGACGCTCGTCAACGCTACTGCGCGCGCTTGAACAACCCGACGAGCGTGCCCTTGCCGCGCACGTGTCCGACCATGGCGGCCAGGACCGCGGTGCGCGTGTCGGCCGGAGACGCACCGACCGCCGGGACCTCGAGCGGGCTGTCCAGCGCGAAGAGCTCAAACAAGTAATGATGCGCCGGACCCGAAGCCGGCGCGCCAGGGCCGCGATAGTTCGGTCCGGTGTTGCTGATCTGGCGCGATCCGTCGGGTAGCTCCGCGCCTTGCGCAACACCTTCCGGCAGCGAGCGCGCGGCGCCGGGGATGTTCCAGACCATCCAGTGCAGGATCTCGCTCGCGCCCCGGCCGGAGAGGGCGTCCATGTCGCGGACGGTGAGGACGAAGCTCACGACACCCTCGGGGACATTGCTCCACGAGAGCGGCGGCGACACTTCAGCGCCGGCCTGGGTGTGCCTCCCCGGAATCTGGCCGCCATCGGGCCAGGCCCACGTCGTGAGCGACATGATCGAAATGCCTCCGCGTCCGCCGCCCTGTCCGCCGCCGCGCTGGCCAGGCTGGGCGGGCTGAGCGGCTGGCGGGTTCTGCGGCGGCGTCGGCGGTGGATTCTGCGCGGCGAACAGCAGGGCGCTCGCGAGCAGCGCAGAGCACAACGTGAAGACCGTCGTGCCCGTCGTGACCTTCGTGTTGAGCCTCATCGCCGTTACCTGAACGACGCGGGCTGCGTCTTGCGCCACACGTCGTACCGCATTCGCAGCGTCTTTACCGGGTTGAGGTTCTCGGCAGGCTTAATCACACCAGGGCCGGCGTTCTCGCCGGGTTGCGCGACCGTGATGTACATCTTGTAGGTGCCGTTGTTGTGCGAGTCGCCGTTCGTATCCGTCGTCTCGGCCATCAGGATGTACGCGACGTGCGCCGTCTTGCCCTCACACGGGATTGCCGGCTTGGATCCGTCGGCTGGCGGCGCGGGGCAGGTGCAGCGGCTGTCGCCGCCGGCGTTGTCGGCCGCGTCCATCGCCGCCATCACGCGGTCCGTGATTGCGCCTTTGTTCTCGACGAACGCTTTCACCGCGTTCGGCACGACCTGCCCGGGCCGGAGGATGTTGCCTTGAATGGAGTAGTAGATCTGCGTGCCCGGCACGCGTCCTTGAATGTCCTGTGAGACGTAGCCGTTCGTGAGGCCCGAGTGTCCGGCGCCACGGCCCGTGAGATCGAGGATGCCGAACTGCCGGGACTGGAACGCCGGATCGACACTCAGCATCTCGATGATCCGCGCCGGGTCCGTGCCCTTCTTCAGTTCCTCGAACACCAGCATCTGGTTTGCGTGCGTCCCGTCGACGCTGGCCTGGCAGGCTGCGACGCCCTTGCCGGGCACGACGACCGCTTGCACACCCTTCAGGAACTGATCATCGCGGTTGACGCAGGTGGCCGACGCGATGACGACACGGCCGGTGCTGAGATCCACCGCGATGATCGACCAGGTGGCCGACGCGGTGGACGGCAGCGCGAGCGCCATTAACGTGACGAGCGCGGTGCGAATCATGCGCCGGATTATACGTATAATCCGCCCCGATGAGCCTTCACCGTCCCGTCCACGCCGCCAACCTCCCGAAGCCCGTCGGCCCCTATTCGCCGGGCATGGCGTTCGACCGCCTCGTCTTTGTCTCGGGTCAGGGCGCCACCGATCCGACGACGGGCCAACTGGCCGGGCCCGACGTCGAGACCCAAACGGAGCAGGCTCTCGCGAACCTGGGCGCGATCCTGCAGGCCGCCGGCTCCGATCTGTCCTGCGTGCTCCGCTGCGGCGTCTTCCTGCTCGACATGAGCGAGTTCCAGAAGATGAACGCGGTGTACGCGCGGATGTTCGGCGAGCACCGCCCGGCCCGCACGACCATTCAAGCGGCGGCGCTGCCGGGCGCCGGTCTCCGCGTCGAGATCGACTGCATCGCCTACGTGCGGTGAGTCGGCGGGCTGAAGCCCGCCACCTGCGTATGCAGACGGTATACTGCAAGTCTCCCCGCAGTTCCCCTCTCGTCGCCGTGAGTCTGGCTGATGGCACATCTTTCTCCACTCTCGCCGCGTCTCGTCATCGCCCTGACGCTGGCCGTGTCGGTGGTGCTGCTCGCGACCGCCGCGGTCGACATCCAGATGCAGGTGCGCGACGCCGAAGCGGGGTTCATGGCCAAACTTCCGCCGAAGGAGGCGGAGGCCCGGACCGCGGAATTCAGCCGCGACTTGTGGGGCCGCGCGCTCTGGCGCGCCGCCGTTCGTGTCATCGCCATCGTGGGGTTCACGGTGCTGATTCTGCGCTGGACGCTGTCGGGCTCGATTGCCGGCAGCGCGCGCTGGCTGCGCGATCTTCGTCTGGGTAAAGTCGGTCCGCCGGGGCTGACCGCCGTCTCGGGTCTGTTCAAGCCGCTGGTGTCGGAGGTCAACCACCTGGTGAAGAGCCTCGCGACCGCCCGCGCGGCGGCCGAGGAGGAAGCCCGCCTTCGCGACGCCGGTGAAAGTCGATGGACCGCCGAGCGCCTCCGCGCCTTCGTGCGGAGCACGCTCTCCGACCGTCCGCTGTTCGTCGTCGCGAACCGCGAGCCCTACATGCACGTGCGGAAAAACGGCGGCGTCTCGGTCATCGTGCCCGCGAGCGGGCTGGTCACGGCGCTCGAACCGGTACTGCGCGCCTGCGACGGCACATGGATCGCCCACGGCGCCGGGGACGCCGACAAGGAGACCGTCGACGCCTCGGACCGCGTCCGCGTGCCGCCGGACCATCCCGCGTACTCGCTGCGCCGCGTCTGGCTCTCGCGCGAGGAAGAGGTGGGCTACTACTACGGGTTCTCGAACGAGGGACTCTGGCCGCTGTGCCACATCGCGCACACGCGGCCGGTGTTCCGCGCCTCGGACTGGGCCAACTACGAGCGCGCCAATCTTAAGTTTGCCCGGGC
>JANOGJ010000086.1:0-4753 GCA_031405995.1 Acidobacteriota bacterium | reverse complement strand
ATGCTTCTCGTCGCCGCCACGAGCATCGACAACGTCCATCCGGCCGTCGCCGTTCCAGTCCATGAACTGGACCCAGGTCTCGGTGGTGAGGGCGGTCTTGCGCGCGCTCTCGTAGCGCATGGCAACACTGCCGGTGAACTGGAAGGTCGTCTGCTCGAAGATCTCGGCCGGCTCGGTCCAGGTCTTTGGGGGCGGCTTACGACGGATCCAATCGCGGCGGGATTGGATCCGCCCCGTCACGCCGTCAGGTCGCGTGGCCCGGCGGGATATGGATCCGCCCTGCCGCCGCCGCCGAGCTCGTCGCGTGCCGGCTGACGGCTACGCGGCGAGCTGCATGGGGAGCGTCGACAGGTGGCGCGTGGCGGTCACGCGGACGGATGGGCGGGCGATCTCAGCGCGCGGCGATGGGCGTCGAGCGCGGCGAGGAGACGGCCGCACTGGTCGACGAGCTTGGCGGCGGTGATGGCCTCGGCGGAGTCGTCGGGGCGGGGCTCGCGCTGGAGCTCGCGGTAGGTCTGCACGAGGGCGCGCATGGCGATCTCGACGGTGGCCTCGAGCGCGGCGAGGCCGGCGAGTTGATCCGCACGCGGGGTTCGCGGCATCGGTCGGGATCCGGGGTCAGGGCGCCGGCGCGCGCTCGGCGGCGCGGGTCTTGGCGACGTGTTGGCGCCAGCTGGGGCCGTCGATGTCGATGCGGATGGCGTGCATGGCGAGGCGGTCGAGGATCGCGGCGGTGAGGGTGGCGTCGCCGAGGTAGCGGCCCCAGTCGCTGAGGGCGATGTTCGAGGTGACCGCGGTGGAGACGTGGCCGTGGCGGCGGTCGACGAGGTTGTACAGGGTCTGCGCGGCGGTCGGCTCGTCGGCTCGCTTCTTGACCTGGCCGAGGCCGACGTCGTCGATGACGAGCAGCTCGGGGCGTGCCCAGCCCTTGAGGCGGCGGGCGTAGGTGCCGTCGGCGAGGCCGGCGTGGAGGTCATCGAGCAGATCGACGCAGCGGGCGTAGCGCATGCGGATCCCCTGCTCGCAGGCGCGCAGGGCGAAGGCCTTCAGGAGGTGGCTCTTGCCGGTGCCGTTCTTGCCGGTGATGACGAGGTCGTCATGGCGGCGCACGAAGTCGAGCCGCGCGAGCTCGAGCACGAGCGCCTTGTCGAGGCTGGGCTGGAAGTCCCAGTCGAACGCCTCGAGCACCTTGCGCTCGACGAGCCCGCTGGTGTCGATGCGGCGGGAGATGCGTTGCTCGAGCTTGTGCGCGGCCTCGGCGCCGAGGACGTGCTCGAGGAGCGCGGTCGCGCCGGGCCGCTCGCGGGTGGCCCACGCCAGCCGGTCGTCGAGCTCGTCGAGGGTGCGGGTCAGGCCGAGGAATTCGAGGTGTCGTCGGAGGCGCGCGAGGACGAGGTCGTCGCCTCGTCCGTGGTCTCGCGGCTCGGGTCGGGGCTTGCTGCTTCGCTTGGCCATGCGGTCGTCTCCTCGGTGCGCGACCGCGACGCGGAGGTGAGGGGAAGGCGGTCGTACTCGGTGAGGTCACGCGGCGTCGTGCGGGCGTGACCGAGGGTCTGCTCGAGGCGGCGGGCCGTGTCCTCGGCGACGTACTCGTCGAGCGTGCGCGGCAGGGCGCGCGCGGCGAGGATGCGCTCGACGGTGGCGTGGTCGCGCGCGCCGAACGCCGCGGCGTGGCCGAGCGCGCGGTCGATCTCGTCGGTGGCGTAGCGCGCGCGCAACAGCAGGATCTGCCGGGCCTGGGCGCTCCACACTCGCGGCGAGCCGAGGCTCATCAGGCCGAAGAACTCGGCCGCGCCGTCGCCCATGTTGCCGAACGCGAGGTGGAGTTGATCGAGATCGATCGGCGGGCGCCGCTGCGGCGCCGGGTGGAGCCGGGCGGGGTCGAGCTTGAGACCCGCGCCGCGCGGGCCGAGCTCGTGGCGCGCGACGCACCGGAGATCGGCGGCGTAGACGAACAGCTCGCGCTGGGTGATGCGCACCGGCAGGAGGTCGGTGACGTGGTCGTAGGGGACGGCGTAGTGGTTGCCGGCCCAGGCGACGAAGCCGTCGATGCCGCAGACGCGGTAGACGACGCGCGCGGTGTCGTAGGGGTGCCGCGGCAGCGCCACCAGTTGCTCGCGCTCCTCGGCGAAGCGCTCGACCGCGGTGCGCTTGTCGAGCACGCGGTGATCGACGATGGTGTCGAGCCAGTGCGCGAGCTGGGCGCGCATGTCGTCGAGGTCGCGGAACTCGCGGCCGTTGAGGAACGAGCGCTCGACCTCCCAGAACGAGCGCTCGGTCCGCGGCTTGTCGTTGGGGTGCCCGCGCCGAACCGCGAGCGGCCGGAACTCGTAGTGGCTCGAGAACGCGAGGAAGCGCGGGTTGTAGATCGGCTGGTTGCACTCCCAGCGCAGCACGACTGGCTTCTGGCTGTCGTACTTGCACTGCTCCGCGCAGCCGCCGAGCCGCGCGAACGCGCGGTCGTGCCCGTCCATCAGCGCGTGCAGGTCGTTCGACTCGTAGAGGCCGAAGTACTTCCGCTTGCTGACGACCAGCACGTACGACAGCGCCTGCACGATGGCGGTCTTGCCGGTCGTGAAGTGCACCTCGTAGGGCGACCAGTCGCTCTCGGCCATCTCGCCGGGCCCGTAGTCGGGTGTGGTCAGGCTCGGCGTCGGTTTCGGGGGCGGGCGCATCGCGCGCACGAGCTTCTTGACGCGGGTGTAGCCGCCGTCGAAGCCCTCGCCGCGCAGGATCTCGAACACGCGCTGCGCGGTGATGTCGTGAAACTTCGCCATCAACTCGGCGACCCGCGCGCGCCACGCATCGATCTTCGACGCCCGCGGCGCGCGTGTCGGCCGTGGCGGGATCGCGACATGCTCGGTGTCGCGGTCCTGCGCGTGCGCGGCGAGCAGCGTACGGACGGTGTTGCGACCCACGCCGAGAGCGCGAGCGATCGCGCGCCGCGGCACGCCTTGCTTCGCGAGCAGGGCGACCTGGTGCGCGAGCTCCTCGCGATTGCGCCACACCAGGGTCACGCGGCCTCGTGGCCGGTGACCGTGCCGATCACGCCGTCGAGCGCGCGCAGCACCGGCACCAAGCGCGCGAGCGCGTCGCGGATCAGCTCGGCCGCCGCCGGCGCGAACACCTCGAGCGGCGTCGACCACAGGCGCGCCTCGAGTCGCGCCGCGATCTCGCGCACGCGCAGGATATCGAGGCTCATCCAGTCGGCGTCGCTGCGCGCCACCCGCGCCGGCCGCGGTCCCGGCGGCGTGCCGATCGCCGGGCCGTCGAGCCGACGCACCAGCAGCGCCGCGCGCGCGGCGGGGTCCTGCTCATCGAGCGCCTCGTCGACCAGCGTCTCGGTTTGTCGGGTCGTCAGGCCGCGCCGCACCACCACGGCGCTCGCCGCCGGCTGGTTGCCGCGCGGCAACCGGCTCACCGCCACCGCCGCGCGCGGCGCGATCAGCCCGAGCCGCACGTCGACCTGCACGATCGGATCGAGCGACTCGACCAGCATCAGTCGGCGCCAGACCCAGCTCTTGTGCCGGCTCATCCGCCGCGCGATCTCCGGCTGAGACAGCCCATCCTCGCGATACAGCGAGCGCACCAGCCACGCCTCCTCGAGCTCGGTGAGCCCGCGCCGATCGTGCAGCTCGCGCAGGCGCAGCTTGGCGTCGATCGAACCCACGTCGTCGATGCGCGCGACCAGCGTCGGCCAGCCAAGCGCGCGCGCCGCGCGCACCCGCTTGAAGCCATCGATGATCTCGAGGCCGCCGGGCTCGGCGAACAGCGTCACCGCGGCGAGTTGCCCGTGCTGCTCAAGTGAGCGGCGCACCGTCGTGAGCGCCTCGGCGTCGCAAAGCCGCAGCGCCGACAGGCGCTCGCCGAGCGGCGCGATCTCGACCACGCGCGTCTCGGTGTGCGGCGGATCCATGGCGGCACTTCAACCACCGCGCTGGGTGCCGAGTCCAGCCGGGGCCGAGCTCATGCGTGACGGCTCCGCCACCGTCGCGGCCGAATCACGTGTCGCCTCCGCCACTTGCGCGCCGAGGGTCAGGCGTGACAGCCGCCGCGGCCTCGCCAGAATTCGGGCCGTATCGCTCCAGAACTCCTCGCAAATCGTGCACCAGGGTGGCGTGTGACCGCGCCAGCGCCCGAGCCACGAATCGCCGCACTTTCTCTCGTGAGAACGTGCACTTGCGAGCCGAGGGTGGCGCGTGACATCCGGACGCCGCCGACCGCGCTGCGCGACTCGCCCGCTGGCGCTCCCGCTCGTAGGCGCGGGCTTCATCGGGGTCGGCGCGGCGCCGGGCGCGGGCCTGCTTCCGATCACGCGTGGCTCGGCACGCCGCCCCGCAGACCCGCTGCGTCGCGCTCGCCGACCGCGCCGGCTCGAACATCTTCCGGCACTCGCTGCATCGACGGGGCATCCCGGGAGCGTGCGCCGCCGCCGCTGCCGCTGCCGTCGCCGCCGCTGCCGTCGCCGCCGCTACCGCCACCGCCGCCGCCACCGCCACCGCCACCGTCACCGCCGCCGCCGCCGCCGTCACCGCCAAGGTGGATCCATATCCCGCCGCCGATCACGCGGCGCAGTGGATCCGCATCACGCCGCCAAGTGGATCCGACTTAGGGCGCCGCTGAAGCGGAGTCCCTCCCCGCGTTCGAGCGCCGCGTGCGCCGCTACACCGACCCCGACGTCCTGATCCTCGACGAGCTCGGCTACCTACCGTGCGACAGCCGCGCCGCCGACATGCTCTACAACATCGTCAGC
>JANOGJ010000075.1:0-2240 GCA_031405995.1 Acidobacteriota bacterium | reverse complement strand
CCACATTCTTCAAGTCCTACGACCATATCAAGAACCGGCTGAAGGGCAATCCGGTGCCGATCCAGATTCCGATCGGCGCCGAGGAAAAGTTCGAGGGCGTGGTGGATCTCGTAACCATGCAGGCGATCTACTGGGATGAAGCCTCCCAGGGCATGAAGTTCGAGCGCAGGGAAGTCCCTGCCGAACTCCTCGCCGAGGCCAGGGAATGGCGCGAAAAGATGGTCGAGGCCGCCGCCGAGGCCAACGAAGAACTGATGAACAAGTACCTAGAGTCGAACGAGCTTTCGATCGAGGAAATCAAGAAAGGCATTCGCAGCCGCACGATCAACAACGAGATCGTGCCGATGCTGTGCGGCACTGCGTTCAAGAACAAGGGCGTGCAGGCGATGCTCGATGCCGTGATCGACTACCTGCCTTCGCCCGTGGACATCCCGCCGGTGAAAGGCGAGAACGACAAGGGTGAGCCGGATTCACGCAAGCCCGGCGACGACGAGCCGTTCGCCGCGCTCGCGTTCAAGATCATGACCGACCCGTTCGTCGGCCAGCTGTCGTTCATCCGCGTGTATTCGGGCGTGCTGAACTCGGGCGACACGGTATTGACCTCGGTGCGCGGCAGGAAAGAGCGCATCGGCCGGCTGCTGCAGATGCACGCCAACGAGCGCCATGAGATCAAGGAAGTCCGCGCCGGCGACATCGCCGCCGTGGTCGGGCTGAAGGATGTCATCACCGGCGAGACCATCTGCGACGTGAAGAAGTCCATCACGCTGGAGAAGATGGAGTTCCCGGATCCCGTGATTTCGCAGGCGGTGGAACCCAAGACCAAGGTCGATCAGGAAAAGATGGGCGTGGCCCTCAACCGCCTCGCGCAGGAAGATCCTTCGTTCCGCGTGCACACCGACGAGGAATCGGGCCAGACCATCATCTCGGGCATGGGCGAGCTGCACCTGGAGATCATCGTCGACCGCATGCGCCGCGAGTTCGGCGTCGAAGCCTCGGTCGGCAAGCCCCAGGTGGCGTACCGCGAGACTTTCAAGAAAGTGCTCGAGTCCGAGGGCAAGTTCATCAAGCAGTCGGGCGGCCGCGGCCAGTACGGCCACGTCTGGCTCAAGCTCGAGCCGCAGGCTCACGGCGCTGGCTACGAATTCGTGGATGGCGTCAAGGGCGGCAGGGTGCCGAAGGAATTCATTCCGGCGGTCAAGAAGGGCGTGGACGAGGCGCTGCTGGACGGCGTGCTCGCCGGCTACCCGGTGGTAGACGTGAAAGTGACCCTGTTCGACGGGTCGTACCACGACGTGGACTCGAATGAGAACGCGTTCAAGATGGCCGCGATCTTCGCCTTCAAGGACGGCATGCGCGCCGGCAATCCGGTGCTGCTCGAGCCGATCATGGCGGTCGAAGTCGAGATGCCAGAGGAGAAGATGGGCGACGTGATGGGCGACCTTTCTTCGCGGCGTGGCGTGATCCTTGGGATGGAAGACCTGGCCGGCGGCAAGGCGATCAAGGCCGAGGTCCCGTTGGGCGAGATGTTCGGCTACTCGACGACGGTGCGTTCGCTCACCCAGGGCCGGGCCACTTACACGATGGAATTCAAGCACTACGCCGAGGCGCCGAAGAGCGTCTCCGAAGCAGTCATCAGCGCAAATACGACGAAGTAACGTAATCACAATCCGCGAAATAACGACACCGAAATCGATCAGGAAACACCATGGCAAAAGGCAAATTCGAGAGAACCAAACCGCACCTGAACGTTGGGACGATTGGACACGTGGATCATGGGAAGACGACGCTGACGGCGGCGATGACGCACATTCTGGCCAAGAAGTACGGCGGGGAGGCGAAGAACTACGACCAGATTGACGCGGCGCCTGAGGAAAAGGCCCGGGGGATCACGATCAACACAGCGCACGTGGAGTACCAGACCGAGAAGCGGCACTACGCGCACGTGGATTGCCCGGGGCACGCGGACTACATCAAGAACATGATCACGGGCGCGGCGCAGATGGACGGGGCGATTCTGGTGGTGTCGGCGGCCGATGGGCCGATGCCGCAGACCCGGGAACATATCCTGCTGGCGCGCCAGGTGGGGGTGCCCTACATCGTGGTGTTTCTGAACAAGGCCGACATGGTGGACGACAAGGAGCTGCTCGAATTGGTGGAGGTGGAGGTGCGCGAGTTGCTCTCCAAGTACGAGTTTCCTGGGGACAAGACCCCGATCATCATTGGCTCGGCGTTGAAGGCGC
>JANOGJ010000016.1:0-3059 GCA_031405995.1 Acidobacteriota bacterium | reverse complement strand
CGTCGCCACCCGCGCCGCGTCCGCCGGCGCGCCCGCCGCCGCCCGCGCCGAGGCCTGAGCCGTTGAAGACAAGCACGTCGTACTTCGCGCGCAAGTTACCGGCGTCGAGCATCGGCGGGTAGACGACCTCGTACGGGAACTCGAAGTTCTCGAGGAGCAGCTTGGTCCAGCCCGACGGCATGCCGCCGCTGTACGTGTCGAACAAGCCGATGCGCGGCTTCCGCAGCTTCGCCGAGGGTCCGGTCGGCGCGGTAGGGGCGCTCTCAAACGAGACGCCGAGGTCCGTCGTGGCCTTTAGGAGAATCGCGCGCGTCGAGGGCTTCGCCGCCACGAAGAACGTGCCGTAGCCCATCGGGCCGTTGACGAGCCACGAGACGTCCTCATTCGCGGCAAGCAGGCGGTTCAGCGCGATGAAGCTGTCGTTGGACTTGTGCGTGAAGTAGTAGCCGGCGGCCTGCTGGCCGCGGATCGAGCCGGCCGGCACCTTCGCGAAGTCGGTCAGCTTCTCGAACGGGCCGTCAAACCCGTCCAGGATGCGATCGAACTGGACGCCCATCTGGAACGCGAGCGTATAGCCCGCCACGTCGTAAGGGCGGTTCGGCGTGGCGCCCGGGTACGGAATGTCGTCCGGATGATCCTGCGGCTCGAACATGTCCATCACGTGCGGGCGGAACGCCTGCGCCGTCTTCACGATGAGCGAGTTGGCCGGATACGTCTTGCCGGCGACGGTGAACGACGCGGTCGCGCGATGCACAGCCACGCCGGACTTGATCAGCGCATTGACGAAGCGCACCGCCGACCCGAACTCAGGCGAGTCGGACGGCATGATGAAGCCGCGCGGATCGCGGTTCGCGGGCGTCGTGTACGCGGCGTGGAGCGGATTGCCGCTCACGCCTCCGCGTCCACCCCCTCGTCCTCCACCACCGCCGCCACGGCCGCCGCGGCCCGCGGCCGCCGGATCAGGCGGGGGCGCCGCCGGCATCGCCGCCGTGGCCGCCGCGCGCACCTTCTCGAGCCGGTGCGGCGTGATCGTCCAGTGATCCTCGCTGCCCCACTGAATCGAGTCCTTGCCCATCTGATAGATCCGGTACAACAGCGTCTCGCGGTAGCGCGACGCGTAGTCAATCACCGCCCGGTTGGCCGTGATCGAATATTCAACCGACTGCCGGAACTTCCACGCCTGCGGCGTGATCGGGAACCAGCTGCTCGCCGTCCGCACATGGAAGTTCTCGTTGAACGGTATCGACTGGCCCGGCGTGGGGCTGCCGATCGTCTCGGTCAGGATGCCGATCTGATTGTGGAAATACGCGGTCGTCCGCAGGCCGCCGTTCCACCACGTGGAATAGCTGGCGCCGTTGCGCGACACGACGCCCGGCTTCCCTTCCTCGATGAACCGGGTGTGCATGACCGCGCCGATGAAGTCCACGCCGGCCGGCACCATCGGATGGAAGTTGTAGTTGAACGGATCGCGGAACGGGGGCGCGAACATCACCGCGCCGCCGGGGCCGCTCTGGTGGTGGTTGTACATGATCTGCGGGAACCACTCGCGATACATGATCTTGCTCATGTTCGTGGTCTCGGGCAGCGCGTTCATGTACGAGTCGCGGTTGTTGTCGTGCCCGGCGTAGTAGTTGTAGAGGCCGGGATGCCCGCCGGTCGAGCCCGTGTGCTTCATGTAGGAGTCGGCGACGAGGTCCAGGCCGTCCGGGTTGGCCGGCACGAAGAGCACAATCACGTCGTTCAGGAACCGCATCGTCTCGTCGTCCGTGCGCGAGACCATCTGATAGACCATCTCCATCAGCTGCTGCGCGCCGAGCACTTCACTCGCGTGGAGCCCGCCGTCGATCCAGACGACGGTCTTGCCTTCGCGAGCCAGCGCGCGGGCCTGCGCGTCCGTCAGCCCTTCGGCGAGCGACAGCTGGCGTGAAATTTCCTTGTACCGGGCGAGCCGCGGGAAGTTGGCCGGCGCGGTGACGATGGCCATGAGCTGCGGCTTCTTCATCGCCGTCGGACCGATTTCGACGACCTGCATCCGGTCGGATTGGGAGTCGAGCTTCTTCCAGTACGCCATCAATTGCTGGTAGTTCGCGAGGAAGTAGTCGGACCCGAGGTCCTTCCCCCACTCCTGGCGCGGACTCGTGACCGCCGCGGCGGCCTGTGGCGACCCGGCCGACGCCTGGGTCTGCGATTGCGGCATCGTGCTCGCCGCGCCCAGCGCGAGCAGGATCGCCAGAATAAAATGTCGTGGTGTTGGTCTCATGGCCGTGCTCCCCCTCCGGAAGTGGTCAAACGATAGCAGAAAACCGTGACGGCCACCGCGAGCGCCGCGACGCCCACCGCGTCCGCCATCGGCGCAGGATGCAGCAAGAGCGCGCCGCCGGCGCCGGCGAGCACACGAACCGGCAGGGACGCGCCCGCCAGGCCCCACCCGCCGAACGACGCGGCCAGCGCGCCGGTGCCGACGACGGCCGTCAGCGACGTCAAGGCGATACTCCCCCACCCTCCCTGGAGGAGGAGGCCCACTCCGCGCGGGTCAATCGTGATCGCGATGGGCACGAGGAACGCCGGCAGCGCGTACTTCCATGTCAGCATCATCGTCCGGAACGGACGCCCGCCTGTGAGGGCCGCCGCCGCGAACGGCGCCAACGCCGTGGGCGGACTGACCTCCGACAGCACCGCGTAGTAGAAGATGAACATGTGCGCCGCGACGGGCGCGATGCCGACGTCGGTGAGCGCCGGCGCGACCATGACGGCCGAGATGATGTACGACGCGGTGACGGGCACGGCCAGACCGAGGATCCACACCGCCAGCGCCGACAGCAGGACGGTCGCGGCGACCGACCCGCCAGCCAGCCCCACAATCAACCCCGCCGCTTTCAGCCCGAGTCCCGTGAGCAGCACGATGCCGACGATGATGCCGGCGAGCGCAGTGGTGGCGAGTACGGGCAGCACGTCCTCACCCGCGTCAGACATCGCGCGCGCCAGGCGCCGCGGCCCCAGCACCGGGTCCCGCATAACGAAACTCATCACGATGGCGGCGACGATGGCCCAGAACACCG
>JANOGJ010000872.1:0-3276 GCA_031405995.1 Acidobacteriota bacterium | reverse complement strand
GCAGCGCGCGCGCGCGCGCGTCGGCGACGGAACAGCCGGTGCCCGGGCCGGCGCTCTCAGCGGCCGCAAGCGTCAAGCATGGGCGCAGCCGCTTGCCGCCACCCAGGAGCCCGTAGCGCATGACTTCGAGGACGAGCGGCGGCGCGTCCGCCGCGGCGAGCGCGCGATCGAGCGCGCGCTCAATGGTCTGCCGGAGTTCGTCGAGATAAGCCGCGAGGCCGGAGGACGCGGTCCGCACGGCCGGTCACCGGTCGTCGCCGGCGTCGATGAGGTCTGAGGCGTCTTTCAGCTCGCCGCGCTCGGTGAGTTGCTCGATCCGGCGCTGGGCGGCGCCCAGCTGCTCGTGGCAGTACCGCGAGAGCGCCACGCCGCGCTCGAAGAGCGCGAGCGACTTGTCGAGCGGGAGGTCGCCTTCCTCGAGCTGCTTCACGATCTTCTCCAGCTCGGCGATGGCCGATTCGAAATCCTTGATCGAGTCTGTCATGTCGACTCCACGCGGCAGCCGATCTCGCCCTCGGCGAGCGTCACGCGCACCGCGTCGCCCGGGCGGACCGTGGTCGCGGCACGAATGATACTCGTGCGCGCCTCGTTCCAGCACACGGCGTAGCCTCGTCCGAGGACGGCCAGCGGGCTCAGCGCGTCGAGCCGCCCGCCAAGCTCGCGTGTTCGGGACGCGGCGGCCATCCGCCGAGACGTGATGTGCTGGCGCAGGCGGTCTTCCGCACGCGCGACCCTCGTCACGAGCGCGGCCAGCACCTGCCGGGTGTCACGGCGCTCGAGGCGGCGCCGCAGCGCGTCGAAATGGACGGTGCGCCGGCGTACCGCGCCGACCGCGGCCGGCGCGAGCCGCAGCGCGAGTTCCTGCACGTCGCGGTCCCGCATCGCCACGCCGACGGGCCACTGGCCGAGCCGGAGCGCCAGCCGGCTCATGCGCTGGCCCCGGCTCTCGACGTGGCGGCCCAGCGCCTGTCGCAACCGCTGGTCCGCGCGGTCGATCCGCGAGCGGAAATTGTCCGCCCGATCCACGACCAGCTCGGCCGCGTTCGACGGCGTGGCCGCGCGCACGTCGGCGACGAAGTCCGCGATCGTGAAATCCACCTCGTGCCCGACCGCCGAAATGACGGGCACCGGGCACGCGGCGATGGCGCGGGCGAGCGCCTCGTCGTTGAACGCCGAGAGATCTTCCGCCGATCCGCCACCGCGCCCGATGATCACGACGTCGATCTCGGGCACGCGCGCGATCGCCTTCAACGCCGACACCAAATCGCGCGCGGCGTCCTCGCCCTGCACGCGCGCCGCCCGAAAGACGATGCGCGCGGACGGATGGCGGGTGGTGAGGATGCGGAGGATGTCGCGCAACGCCGCGCCATCGAGCGACGTCACGACGCCGATCCGGCGTGGCAGCACGGGCAGGGGACGTTTACGCGCCGCGTCGAACAGGCCGTCGGCCTGCAGCGTCCGTTTCAACTGCTCGAACGCGGCCTGGAGGGCGCCCAGGCCGTGCGGCTCGAGCGCGTCCACGACGAGTTGATACTCGCCCTTGACCTCGTACACGCTCAATCGCCCGCGGGCGGTGACGTGCATGCCGTCCTCGGGCCGGAACTTCAGCTGGCGCGCCGTGGTGCGAAAGACGACCGCGCGGAGCTGCGCGAAGTCGTCCTTCAACGTGAAATACAGATGGCCGGAACTCCAGTGCCGGCAGTTCGAGATCTCGCCCTCGACGTGCACGGCGCCGAACGTGCCCTCGACCAGAGACTTCAGACGGGTGGTGACCTCGCTGACCGACAGCGCGCGTGGCGCCGCCGCCGGGGCGTCCTCAAACGGCAGGTCCAGCCAGTCAGACATCGGGTCAGCGTGGCGCGGCCGGTTGCGCGACGAGCGCCTCGATCTCCACGGCTGACAGGCTCAGCCGATCGATGGCCACCGCGCGGCCGGTCGCCTCGTCGGCCGTGACGATCACGCCGTTCAGCCGCGGGTTCTCCGTCGCGGTTTCAAATCGCTGCGGCAGTCCGGTCAGGAATCGTTGCAGGATGGCCCCTCGCTCGACGCCGATCACGCCATCGTGGGCGCCGGTCATCCCGACATCCGTGATGTAGGCGGTGCCTTGCGGCAGGACCCGTGAGTCGGCGGTCTGGACATGCGTATGCGTGCCGACGACCGCGGTGACGCGGCCGTCGAGGTGCCAGCCCATCGCCACCTTTTCGGACGTCGCCTCGGCGTGCACGTCGACGAACACCACCTTCGCCGCCGATGAGACCGCCGCGAGTTCATCCAACACGACGCGGAACGGATCGTCGATGGCCGTCATGAACACGCGGCCCATCACATTAATCACCGCGACGGGCGTGCCGTTGGCCGACTTCGCGACGAAGGTCCCGCGGCCCGGCACACCGGCCGGCATGTTCGCCGGGCGGATGAGGCGCGGATGATCCGCGAAGTAGGGCAGGATCTCTTTCTTGTCCCACGTGTGGTTGCCGCCGGTCATGACGTTGACGCCGTAGGAGAACAGGTCGTCGGCCAGGTCGGGCGTGATGCCGAAGCCGGCCGCCGCGTTCTCGCCATTGGCGATCACGAGATCGATTCGGTGATGCGCGACGAGCGCCGACAAGCCGCGCCGCACGAGCTCCCGCCCGGGCTTGCCGACGATGTCGCCGATGAACAGCAGGCGCGTCACGCGCGATCCACCGGCACACGATACGTCTTGCCGCGCCGATCTTCGAGGCGCGGCAGCACCACGCGCAACTGGCCGGCGGTGACGACGGCGCGCGCGCGGCCTGCTTCCACGGCGCCGGTCAGCCGCACGGCGCGGGCGAAGCGCCCGTAGCTTCGCTCGGCGAGATGAAAGCGCGCGCCGGTGTCGGTCGCCGCCGCCACCTTGGCGCCGACGACGAGGAGCGTGGCGCGACGGAGCGCGACCCGCAGCGACTCGGGCGGCACGCCGGGCACATCGACCACGACTTCGATCGCCGACGCGGTTTCGACCACGTCGAGCGGCGGCCGGCATTCAGCGTTGAGCAGCGACGCGCCCGGGACCTCCCGGTCGAGCTCGGCAAGAAGGCGGCGCGCGTCTTCCGCGAGGTCGGCCGCTTCCTGCGCGCGGCCGGAGAGATCGACGCCGACGGGATCCACCACGGCCTCGATCATAGCTGAATCGCCTGGCGCCGACGGAACCCGACACGCCCCGGATTCGTCGAAAGGGACGTGCTGACGCTTCTGGCCGGCCTCATGATCCTGTCGTTCGTGCTGGTCGGGGTCGCAGCGGTTGTCACGTTCGTT
>JANOGJ010000868.1:0-14031 GCA_031405995.1 Acidobacteriota bacterium | reverse complement strand
CTCCGCGTGCACGCGCGCTTCGACTTCCTCGTGTTGCGCGAGCAGATGGAACGTCCACGTGAGAGCGTGGGCCGGCCACGATGGCCGAGGTCGCGTGGATCGGCGGCACCTGGGTGGGCGCGACGGCGACCGCCACGACGGAGGAACGGTGGACGCCGCCGGCGGGGGGCGTGATGATCGCGACGGCCCGCACCGTGCGGACGGCCAACAACACGATGGCGAGCTTCGAGTTCCTCTGCATCGCCGAGCGCGATGGCAGCCTGGTGTACCAGGCGATGCCGGGCGCGCGGACGCCCGCGACGGATTTCTTCCTGACCAGCTGGACGGCCGACGCCGCGACGTTCGAGAATCCCGCGCACGACTACCCGAAGAAAATCCGCTACGCGAAGCTCGCCGACGGATCGCTCGAGACGGTAACGAGCGGCGGCGAAGGCTCTCGCACGATCACGGTCGTGTTGAAGAAACAGTAGGGCCCTTCAGCTCGGCCCGAGCCCCAGTCGCTGCACGGCGTCGAGCGGCTCGTCCTCGAACTCGAGCGGGCGGCTGGCCCAGGATCGCAAGCGCCGCCACCGCATGATCGCGGCGGCGGTGATGAGCACGGCCGACAGGCCAACGACGCCGCGGGGCGCGCGGGTGATCGTGTGGGCCGCGAAGCCGGCCACCGACGCCGACACCCAGAAGACCGCGAGGACCGCCATGAGCGCGAACGGCAGCGGCCGTTTGCCCGGCAGCCAGGTGCACGTGAACGGCACGCGCCGCCAGCCGATCAGCACGAACTCCAGAAGAACGGCCGATGCCAACGTCGCGACGAGGAGCGCCATCAACCCGCGGCCGAGTCCGAGCACCGCGACCTGCACCGGCGCCGAGATCAGGAGCGCAGGCAGAATCGCCAGGCGCACGAACGCCTGCTCCACGGCGTCGAGATGATTGACACGCGCGCCCGGAACGTCCGTCATGCGGAACACCCAGTTGGCGGGCAACCGGACCGGCATGAGAAACGCGGCGCGAAGTCCGGCCGCCGCCAGGAGCGCCATCACGATGGGCATCGACACAGCCGAGTTGACCAGCTTCGGCGACGCGTTCCCTCCGGCCCGCCATGCCTGCCAGCCTTCGATGACGCCGGTTGCGGCCACGGCCGCACCGGCCGACCAGGCGATGAGAAAGATCAGTTGAGGCAGGCGGTTCCGTCCGAGCGTGGCGGTGGTGAACATCCACACCGCGGTCCACGGGCCGCCGTGTCGCCGGCGCGCCTCGCGGCGGCCGATCTTCGCTGTCTGCTCCGGCCTGGGCTGCGCGGGCGGTGAGACCAGGCGCTCGGCGCTCCGGTAGAGCCACACGTAGCAGCCCACTGCCACGACGCCGGCGACGGCGAGGGCGACGATGCCGGTGCGCGCCAGCGACGAAAAAAACGGGTCGCCGCGTCCGAGAAGCGCCTGTTCGATCCCTAGGAACCAGGCCGGGGGAAACCACGCCAGCTCTGCGGAACGGCTCGTAACCCAGTCCTGGCGCGTCGCCGTCCCGAAGACGAAGGGCGCCGCCAGGATCAGACCGGCGACGGCGGCGCTCTGCGCGAGCATGGACGCGCGCGGGACCCATCCCCGGGGCAGGGCCACGAGGATCAGGCCCTGCAGCGCCATCACGCCGAGACAGGCGAAAACCGATCCGGCGGCGGTCGCCGCCGCGAAACTGCCCATGCGCAGGAGCCGGCCGTGTTCGGCCCACTGCTGCTGGGTGAAGGCCGGGAACGAGATCGCGAACAGCATCAGGCCGCCGAAGACGAACACGCTCATGAAAATCACGAGCGCGGCCAGCTTCGCGCCGAAAATCCGATGCCGTGGCATCGGCAGGGGCGTGAGCGTGACGTAGTCGATTTCGTCGGGATACATGGCCGGCGCGATGAGCGCCGCCGCCAGCGCGGCCACCATCACGGTCAGGCAGATGAGGACCATGCTGTCGGTCACGAGCGCCTGGCGGTACGGCTCCGGATCCGCGATCGCCGCAAGGTGGGCGTATTTCTTGTGCATGTAGCGGGGAAGGAAGAGCCCGACCGAGAGGACGCCCGCGAACGCGCTGATGACAACCCGGCGAAGCCCCATGATGCCGTCCTCGTCGAGGAGCTGGCGTCCCATGAGGTTGTCGAGAAAGTACCGCGTCAGGATGCCCACGACGTCACCACGTGCGGACGACGTTGGCGATGTGCGCGGCGGTGGTCGAGGCGTCTTCCTGCCGTGTCACGTCGGCGAAGACCTCTTCGAGTGATGCGCTGGTGTTCGCCCGCAGCGCCGCGACCGTGTCGTCGGCCACCACTCGGCCGTGATGCAGGATGACGACGCGCGGGCAGACTTTTTCGACGACGTCGAGCCGGTGAGAGCTGAAGAGGATCGCGCGACCCTGCTCGGCGAGCGCGCGAAGGAAGGTCCTGAACAGGACGTCGGCGGAGACATCGAGCCCGGAGAACGGCTCGTCGAGCACCAGGAAGTCGGGGTCGTGAAGGAGCGCCGCCGCCAGCAGCACGCGCTGGCGCATCCCCTTCGAATACGCTGACATCGTCGCGTACCGTGCGTCGTGAAGCGAGAACAGCCGCAGCAGCTCCTGCGCCTTTCTGGTCACGCGCTCCGGCTCGAGGCCGCGCAGGCGTCCGACGAGCAGCAGATACTCGGACGCGGTGAGGTGGGTGTAGAGGTGCGGGTCCTCCGGCACGTAGCCGAGTCGGCGCTTGAACGCGACAGGGTCCTCCTCGACATTGCGCCCGTCGGCATGGATGGACCCGGATGTCGGCTCGAGCAGGCCGACGATCATCTTGATCGTCGTGCTCTTGCCGGAGCCGTTCGGGCCGAGGTAGCCGAGGATCTCGCCGCGCGCGAGCGTGAAGCTGACGTCGCGGACGACGGTCAGGCCGCCGAATTGCTTGGTGAGGCGTCGCGTCTCAAGCACGACGTCGGCGCGGCCGGCGCCGCAGCGACGGCATCACGAACCACCAGTTGAACAGGACGACGCACAAGACCGGGAACAGCGCCGTCAGAATCATGATGAGCAGCAGTAGATCGTCTTCCGCCGCGGCCGCGATGGCGACGGCAAACGGGCCCAACGGCACCAGCCAGGACAGCGTGGAGATGGCGAGGCCGGCGCACACGGCGGCGCCGAGCAGAATGAATGGCACGCCGCTCCGCAGCCATTGCCATGGGATCGAGCGCGCGAGATTCGCGGTGGCCGCGAGCGCATGCGCGAGAACGGCGCGCGTGTCGCCGCGCACCCTGGCCTCCGCGCACGTGTCGTCGAAGTCGGCCGCCATGCTCTCCGCGAAGGTGCGACGGAACGCGGGCGGGTAGAGCCAGAGCAGGATGCGATAACCGATAGCGAGCAGTGAGGGCCATTCGGTCATCGTCGTACGCTCCGGGCTACGCGGTGGACTCGCCGACGCGCACGCGGCGGGCGCGTGCGACGCGGACCAGCGTGTCCATGCGCTGGACTTCGGCGGCGAGGACGCGGCGGCCGGGCCGCGACAGACGGTAGTAGCGCCGGCGGCTGTCGACGTCCCCGGCGCGCGCGGCCACTTCTTCGACGAGGCCCTGTTCGAGCAGCCGTTGGATGGTGCCGTAGAGCGTGCCGGCCTGCAGGGCGAAGCGGCCGCCGGTGTGGCGGCGAATCTCCTTGGCGATGGCATAACCGTGGCGCTCGCCGTGGCTGAGCGCGAGCAGCACGTGGAAGACGGCCGCCGTCAGCGGCTGGAAGGGCGAAACAGGCTCGGGCATGGCTCGGCTCGCGGCATGTATATCCGTAACATGACTAGTTGTCAAACGCGGACGGAGGCGCGCTACTTGGCGATGTACAGTTCGGGGAAGGTCGCGCGGAGGTTCCTGACTTTCGGCGCGTCGTTGAAGACGACGTACGGCTCGTTCGGGTGCCGCGCGACGTAGTCCTGGTGATAGTCCTCCGCGGGGTAGAAGCGCGCGAGCGGCGTGACCTCGGTGGCGATGCGCCGCGGGAAGGCCTTCGCCTGATTGAGCTGGGCGATGTAGGCCGCGGCGATGCGCTGCTGCTCGGCGTCGGCGGCGAAGATCGCGGACCGATATTGCGGCCCTTCGTCCGGTCCCTGCCGGTTTACTTCGGTTGGATCGTGCGCCACCGAGAAGAAGATGCGCAGGAGCGTGCCGTAGGTAATCAAGGACGGGTCGTAAGCGATCTGAACCGACTCGGCATGCGTCGTCCGGCCCGTACTGACCATGTCGTAGTGCGCGGTGTCGGCCGTGCCACCCGCGTAGCCGGACACCGCGGTCGAGACGCCTCGCACGTGCCGAAACACCGCCTCGACGCCCCAGAAACAGCCGCCGGCGACGACGGCCGTCCGCCGGCCTGACGTCGTCGCGAGTGCGGCGTCCACGAGCGGCGCGGGAATCACGTCGCTCGCCGCACGGGCGCTCTGGCAAACGGAGAGGCCGAGGACGAGCGCGAGACTGGCGGCGAATCGGATTGAACGGGTCACAGTGATCTCAGAAAGGCGAGAAGCGCCTGCTTCGCCCCGGCCGTGAGATTGAGGAAGCGCTGCCGGGCCGCGGCCGCTTCCTGACCGTGGGCGAGGATCGCATCTTCGATCGTCACGGCCCGGCCATCATGCAGGAGCGGCCTGCGTACCCGCAGACCCCACAACGCCGGCGTGCGAATCTCGTTCGCGGCGGCCGCCGCCTGCGCGATGCCGTCGCCGGTGCCGACGTCGTGCAGCAGGAAGTCCGAGAAGGCGGGCACCAGCTGTCGATTGTAAAGCGAATTGTCATTCGGGCCCGTGCGATGAGTTGGCACGTGGCACGCCGCGCACCCGGCGGCGGCAAAGACCTGTTCGCCAGCGGCGGTCTCGGCATCGATGGCGCCGCGCTCGACGGGCGCCAGCAGCCGCATGAACGACGCGAAGTTGTCGATGCCGCGCCGGCCGGTCCGGCGGTCGCGGATGTCCTCCGGGTCGCGAATCCGGTCGCACCGGCGCATGGCTGCGTCGCTGATGCCGAAGGCGAACTCGAGCGGGAAGATGTCATTGGTGATGCCCATCTCGTTCCGATAGGCGTCGGCGCCGAAGGTGAGCAACGACGTGTGCTGCGCCTTCCAGCCGAAACGTCCGACGCGGAGCGCGCCCGTGACGGGATCGATGAACCGGGCGGCGCGTCCGCTGACGCCGTCGCCGTTCGCGTCGGCCGGGTCCTCGAGAGCGAGCAGATCCGCGTTGGGGATGAGCTCGACGAGCCCCGCCCCGAACAGCGGAATGGGCGCGCGGCGCGCGATCACGGTCGCCTCTGGCGGAATCGACGGCTGGCAGCCGTGCGTCGGAATCGAGAACAGGTGCACGAGCGTCTCGCCCGTCGCGTCCACGAACTGAAACGCGCCCTGCGCGTCACGACGTCCGATGCGCGCCTCGAGAATTGCGCTTGTCCCGCCGACCGCCGGCACGTTGTGGCACACGGCGCAACTCGTCCCGTTGAATGCGGGCCCAAGCCCCTCGCCGGCCGTCTCGACCTCGAGGAAGTCATCCAGGCCGAGGCGGAATTCCGTGAACTCGCGCGGCGTGAGGCCCGGCAGCGGATCGCCGGGACGTGGTGTGCTGCCCGGCGGGCCGGCCAACGTCGCGCGCGGGACGGCGAGGCCGAGCCGCTGGGCGGATCCCACGGCACTGATCCACAGCATCGCCGCCACGGCCAGCGCGGCCGACGCGCCCAGTTTCACTGCTTCGCCTCTTTGACGACGATCACGCCGCGCATGAATGAGTGGCCGGCGCCGCAAAGATGACTGCACTCAAACTCGTACGTCCCGGCAAGCGCGCCCTTGAACAGAACGACCGCCTCGCCCTGGCCGCGCTTGGGAATCGTCAGGTCCACGTCCTTGCCCACGAGCCGGAAGCCATGAGCGGTGTCGTCGCTCTTCAAACGGATCTCAATCTCTTCACCGACGGTCATGGCAATTTCCGACGGCGTGAACGCGAATCGCTCGGCCTTGATGCGGACGACGCGCCGATCGGTTCGCTGGGATCCGGCGACCAGCGGCGTTTGCGACCCCACGACGGTCAGCAACGCGGCGCCGACGATCAACCTCGACCACCTGCCCGTGCGCGTCATCAGAACCACCAGCCCAATCCCAGATTGAACGACGACGGCGCACGGATGATCCCGCTGCGATTTCGGAGCCAGACGTAGTCGGCTTTGATCGCGATGTCCGGATCGGGGAAGTAGGTGAGGCCGACCGTGAGGCTCGTGCGCTGGAATTCCTCGAGCGGCAGCCAGCCGTCCGGCATGCGGTGCTGCGTGTCGGCGTACTCGTAGCGCGCGAACGCGACGAGATCACGCGGCGATCCCTTCGCCCAGATTCGATACGACGCCTCGCCGTAGAAGCCGACGAGGCCCTGGGCGATGTTCGGATCGATGCCCGACTGCTGCGTCAGCGCGTCGTTGATGTCGCCGGCCTTGTGGATCGCGACGTGCGCGAGCTGCCCGCGCAGCTCGAGGCGGTCCCGGTGATAGCGGGCGTCCACCTCCGTCACGCGCACGCCGGTCTCGAGCGGCGTGCCGAAGGCATGCCCGCGGCCGCGCCAGAAGCTCGCCCCGAGCGTGAGGTCGGGGACGCCCAGATACTCGAGCCGGCCGGTGAACGCGGCGCTCGGCGCGCTCGCCGCCGACCCCTTCTGACGGCCGCCCCGAATGCCTTCCTCGGCCGAAAAGGCGAGGGCGTTGAGGGGCGCCATCACGTACGCGCGATAACGCCAGCCGCCGCTGAACTCGCCGTGCACGCCCACGCCGGTCTCGAACCACGTGGACGGGACGATGACCGTGTCCACGAGCGGGCGCTCGACGCCGTGGTACACGGGCGGCTCGTGGCGTTCGTTGAGGATGCCGACAGGGACGAGCAGCATGCCCGCGCGGACGTTGAACCGGCGCGTGATGAGGAAGTCGAGATAGGCCTGTTCGAGCTCCAGCTCGCCGGCCTCCGCGAGTCCCTCCACGAACGCGTGCTCGAGCTCCAGCTCGCCGACGAACCGGATGCGCGGGGTGAAGCTGTGCGTGAAGAGCAGCACGAATCGATGGAAGTCGATCACGCCGTCTTCGCCGGACACCTTGTTGAAGTGGAAGTCCATGTAGCCCGAGAGCGGGCCGGTCTTGCTGGTTTGGGCGGCCGCGGGCGCGGCGAGGGCCGTGACGAGGGCCAGGCCGGTGAGGAGTCGGGCCAGGCTCATGACTGTGGATCGCTCGAAATCATAGTTTTGAAGTATCAAAATTTATAGAGTTCTGGCCCCGCTGTCAAGGAACCGGTCGTTTCACTCGGAGAGCAGGGACTGACCCGATCAGGCGCCGCGCTGCCTGACGGTGAGGGTCATCGTCTCGACGCGGATGCTGCCGACGCGGTCCTGACCGGTGGGATTCGGGTCCACCTCATAGGCCATGAGCTCGTCGCCCGCGCGCGGCATCGATGAGATGACGCGGATCCACGGCGCCTGCGACGTCGCCGTCCAGGGGCAGCCAATCATGCACGTCTGACTGACGGGACCAGCGTAGACCGTCACGGATGCGCGGCCGCCCTGCACCGGGAGTTCCTGACTCGTGGCGGTCATCGCGTACCAGCAGCCTTCGTGCGTGATCCATACGTTCTGTCCGGCGGTGATCGTGGGCCAGCGCACCTCGACCGCCGCGCGCCGCGTTCCCCCTTGCTCCGTGAAGATCGGCATCGCGAACTTGATCGTGCTCGAACCTGAGCCTTGCGCCGCGGTGGTGAGCGTGAGCCAATCGGCGCCCGCGCCCACGCTCGCGGTCCACGCGCAGCCGGCCGTGGTGGTCAAGGCGATGTCCCCGCCCGTTTGGTGCCAGTGCTGCACGAACTCCACCGGGACGACGCTGTAGACGCACGGAATGGGCGACCCGGCGGCGGCCTGGACGATGACCACGGTCTGGCCGGCCAGAGCGATGATGCCGGTTCGTTCCGCGGCGGCCGGATTGGCCGACACGCCAAACGCCAACGTGCCCGTGCCCTGGCCCGACGAGGCACTGGTGAAGGCCAGCCACGAGTCCGTGGTCGTCGCCGTCCAGGTGCAGGACGGCAGCGTCGTGATCTGAAGCGTGCCCGGGCCGCCCGCGCTGGCAAACGCCACACGCGTGGGTGAGAGGACGTAGGCGCACGATGGGCCGATCGGCGAATCCTCGTCGCAGGCCGCGGACACGGCCGCGACGAGCAGAAGTCCGGCGAACAGGACGCGGGGAAGTGATTGCATGACGTGCTCCAATGTGATCAGAGCAACAACGCTGCCAGCCGCGTTCGACGGAGGGCGCGCTGGATTCGCGTCCGGCCCGCCGGCGCCGGTCGGGCCTGCTGAACCTTCCGCCCGGGCCGCTGGTTTTTCCGCGCAGGTAAGATGGACAGACCATGACGTCTCGATCGTTTTCGCTCACCGGCACTACGGCCAGTGGGTCGGGCCGTGGCGCGCGTACTTCAGCCTGTTGCGGCCGCAATCCGCCGCACGAGATGCGTGTGGAACCAGTCCGCCGCGATCTCGGCGACCTCCGACAGCGCGCCGGGTTCCTCGAACAGGTGGCTCGCGCCTTCCACGATCTCGAGCGCGGCCGGGCCGTGCATGCGCGCCATTGCGGCCCGGTTCATGGCCAGCACCTGCGTGTCCAGGGCACCGACGATGAGCAGCGTCGGCGCGGTGACACGGGGGAGGGCATGTCCGGCCAGATCCGGCCGGCCGCCGCGTGAGACGACCGCGGCGATCGAGTGCGGGCGATCCGCCGCCGCGACGAGCGCCGCGCCGCCGCCGGTGCTGGCGCCGAACAAGCCGATCGGCAGCGACGCCGTCTCCGGCTGCTCGCGCAGCCAGTCGACGATGCCCACGAGCCGCGCCGCCAGCAGGTCGATGTCGAAGCGCAGCGTCGCGGTCACGCGATCGATCGCGTCCTCGTCGGGCGTGAGCAGGTCGATGAGCAGCGTGGCGAAGCCGTGCCGGTCGAGTGCGTGGGCGACGAACCGGTTACGCGGACTGAACCGGCTGCTGCCGCTGCCGTGCGCAAACAAGATAAGGCCGAGCGAGTCCGTCGAGATCGTCAGGTCGCCGTCCAGGTGGACGTCGCCGACCGGCACGCGGACCGACATCGTTTCGAGTGTTTCGAATCGGGTCATGCGGCACCCCTTCAGAGGCCGGACGGGAACGTCTCGGCGACTTCACCGGCTTCCCACGCGACCGTCCGTTCGAGCGGCTCGACCGCGCGTGTGTCGTCGAAATGGAGCAGGTAGTCGAACTGATCGGCCAGTCGCGTGTGGAAGTAGTGACTGCGCCGCTCTGTGTCGGGCGCATAGATGACGCCAATGGCGCGCTCGAGGCGGGGCGCGGCGAGGATCGACTGCAGCTCGGGATCCGACCGGATCGGCAGCAGGAAGCGCCGGATGCCCGTCTCGTGGAACAGCCGCTCGACGCTGCCCGCGAGTGACGGCCGCACGTGCCGCCGATGCGCCGGCCCGTCCCATTCGGTCGCCGCGGTGACCGTGCCCGTGTGCGTCGTGAATCCCACGAGCGCTGCGTCAGCGCCGAATTCCTCGCGCACGAGCTGGCCCAGGTTGAGCTCGCCGCCGTCGCCCATCTCGGTGGCGCGCGCGTCCCCCAGGTGCGAGTTATGCGCCCAGACGACGACGCGGGCGTCCGGCTGGCTCTGCTCGAGGAAGTGACGCAGCGCCCGCAGCGTATCGGCCATGTGCCGGTCGCGCAGGTTCCACGACTCGACCCGCCCGCCGAACATCGTCCGGTAGTAGGCCTCCGCGTCGCGGACCAGCCGCGCGTTCTGCTCCGCGGCGAAGTACTCGTCGGGCGCGATGCGCCCGTTGCGGGTCGCGTACTCCGCGGCCTGACGCCGGAGCTCCACGAGCTGGCTCACCGCTTCGTTTTCGCAGGACGCCGTGAGATCCCAGTGGGTGGCGCGCGCGTAGTCGTGCAGTTCGTCGCCGAACCGATCGAAGCAGGCGTAGCGATCGCGCGCGCGGGCCGCGGCTTTCGCGTCGACCTTGTCGAGATACGCCAGCACGGCCTCGGCCGACGTGCGCAGGCTGTAGAGGTCGAGGCCGTAGAAGCCGGCGCGCGCGCGTTCCGGGCGCGGCTCGTTGTACGATCGGAGCCATCCGATGAAATCCAGCACGTCGGCGTTGCGCCACATCCAGGCGGGGAAGCGCCGGAATCCCGCGAGCGCCTCGATCGCGTCGCCGTCCGTGCCGACGCCGCGGACGTACCGGTTGACCCGGTAGGCGTCCGGCCAGTCCGCTTCGACCGCCACGGCGCTGAAGCCATTTTCCGCGATCAGCCGGCCGGTGATGAGCGCCCGGTGCCGGTAGAACTCGTGCGTGCCGTGGGTGGCTTCGCCGAGCAGGACGACGCGCGCGCTGCCGATGCCGTCGAGGAGCGCGTCGTAGTCGGACGAATCGCCGGTGAGCGGCTGCGCGCGCCTGCGAAGGAGGTCGATGATGTCGGTGTGTGACACGCGGCCCGGATTTCCGCCCAGGGCGATGCGTCCGGAGGCCGCGAGCAGCGCCTTGACCTCATCGTCGGTCGTCTGATCGAAGTCCTCGTACCAGTAGCCGACCGCGGCGAACGCGTGCGGCTGCAGAGGGCAGACGACCTGGTCGGCGAGCCTGGCCAGCCGCGCGCACGTCTCTGCCGCGCCGACGGGCGCCGCCACCACGATCCTGGCGGGCTTGTGCTCGCGGAGCGACATGATCGCGGCTTCCATCGTCGCGCCCGTGGCGAGGCCGTCGTCGATGAGGATGATGGTGCGGTCCGCGATGGCCGGCCTCTGGCGCCCGCCGCGGTAAAGCGTGTCGCGCCGATCGAGCTCAAGGCGCTCGCGTGACGCGACCTGGTCGATCGCCGGGCGAGGGATGTCCAATTCGGCGATGACGCCGCTCGCGAGGACCAGGATCCCGCCTTCGGCGATCGCGCCCATCGCCAGCTCCTCGTGGCCGGGCACGCCGAGCTTGCGGACGAGGAACACGTCGAGTGGCGCCGCGAGCCGCGCGGCGACGACTGCGGCGACGGGCACGCCGCCCCGCGGCAGCGCCAGCACGACGACATCGGAGCGGCCGGCGTACGCGGTGAGGTGGCCGGCGAGCTGCCGTCCGGCGTCCGCGCGGTTCTTGAAGCCCGGCATGATTGGTTCGTGCCGGGTCTAAAGACCCGGCCTCCATCCTTCTAGCAACTCTACTGCCGCACGAGGGAGTCGGTTCTCCGGCGTTTGCGGCCGGCAGGCGGGACGGCGCCGCGAAATCCCGCGCGGCCGTGCGGAGTTTCCGACGCGCCGGCCGGGGTCGCGCCGGCTGATAGAATCGCCCGCTCCGCCACATGCCGGTGTCATCCACGCGCGCGCGGGTCGCCATCACCGCGGCGATCATCGGGGCCGCCGCACTCCTCAGCGTCAGGTCCGCGTACGAGCCCGACTTGTGGTGGCACCTCGCGCAGGGTCGCGAGACCGTCACCGGCGAACTCGTCCGCGCGAACATCTTCAGCTTCACCCACCCTCAGTACCGGCAGGTGTTCACGCCGTGGCTCTTCGACGCGGGACTCTATCGTGCGTGGCAGTGGGGCGGCGGCGCCGCGGTTCAGGCGGTGCAGGCGCTGCTGCTGGCCGCGACGTTTGCGTTTCTGTTCGCGGCGTCGCGGATCCGGGCGCCGGCCAGCGCGGCAATCGCCGTCCTGCTGCTCGGCTTCTTCGCAATCGAAGCCCGCGCGATTCCGCGGCCTCATCTGGTGTCGTTCGCCGGCCTCGCCGCGTGCGTGTGGCTGATCGAGCGGGCGCGCGCGCGCGGCCGCGCGTCGCCCCTGTTCCTCGCCGTGCCGCTCGTCGCGCTCTGGAGCAACCTGCACGTCGAATGTGTGCTGGGCGTGGTGCTCATCGCGGGCTTCGCGCTGGCGGAGATGGCGTGGCCCGTCGCGCTGTCGCGCCGGGAAGCGTTCATCGCGCTTTCGGTCGCCGGTGTCGCCGGCCTGGCGACGATGGCCAACCCGTACGGGTGGGGTGTCCTCTATTACTTGTACGAAAACCTCGCCGTGCCGGGCTTCGTCGAGATCGCGGAGCTGGCACCGCCGTACTGGCCGAACTACCGCGGGTTCTTCGTCTTCCTGGGCGTCGCGGCGCTGCTCCTGCTTTCGCAGCCGAGACGCCTGTCGGTGCGGGAGGTCGCGCTGTTCGTCCTGGCCGCGGCGCTTGGCCTGCGCTTCATTCGCCTCACGCCGCTCGTGGTCATCGTGACGGCGCCGATGCTGGCCGCGCGGGTCGGCGCCCTGGTCGAGCGTGGCCTGGACCGGCGGGCCGTGCTGGTCACGGCCCTCGCGCTGGCGGTGGCGGCTTCGCCCGTGCCCGTCTCGCGACTCGTCACCGGCCTTCGCGCCGGATCGGCGGCGCTCACGCCGTCCGCATTCTTTTCGGCGCGCGCGGTCGCATTCATCCGCCAGGAGGGGCTCTCAGGGCCCCTGTTCAACAGCAACAACCTGGGTGGGTATCTGGCGTGGTCGCTCTATCCGGACGGGCGCGTGTTCCAGGACAGCCGGCTGCAGGCGTATCCTCGCGCGCACTTCGAGGGCATTCTTGCCGCGTCACGGTCGCAGGCCGAGTGGGACGCGCTGGTCGCCGGCGTGGAGTGGGCCGTCCTGTCGACGCCCCGCCCGAACAGCCTGTCCGGCGCAGGCCGTTTTTTGCCGACCGAGTGGGCCACGGTCTTCTGGGACGAGGCGTGCGAGATTCTGGTGCGGCGGGATGGCAGGTACGCCGGCCTCGCGTCGGCGCGCGAGTACCGGCATCTGCGGCCGGGTTCGGATCCGTTCCTCGTCGCGGGCGGGCTCGGCGGCGCCGACGGCGATCGCATTCGCGACGAGGCGCGGCGGCAAGGCCTCGACAATCCGGACGGCTATGCCGGCTTGATGGTGCTGTGTCTGGCGGGGGATGCCGCGTCGTGCCCTCGGACTAACCGCCGGGATTCACGGTGACGGTCAGGATCACGCTGCGCTTGTTCGCGAGGTTGTCGACCGCCGTGCACGTGACCGTCGTCGTGCCGACCTTGAACACCGTGCCGGACGCCGGCGTGCACGTGACCGGCCGTGGCCCGTCGAGGTTGTCGACCGCGGTGGCCGCATAAGTCACGGTGGCGCCTTCGGGCGACGTCGCCGTCACCGTCTGGTGGCCCGACGTGCGAATGACGGGCGCCTTCGCGTCGACGAACTTGCAGCCCGAGGTCGCGCACTCGTTCACGTCCTTGCAGCCAAGGTAGCCGTCCCCGAGGAAGTCGATCGGACAGGTCCCGCACGTCCGCGATCCGGGCGTGTTCGTGCACGTCGTGAGCGGGTCGCATTCGCCGTTGCTCTGCCGGCACTCGTTGATGTCCGTGCAGCCGGCCTCGGGCGTGCCGGCGTAACCCAGCGCGCATTCCTTGGCCCCGGCCTGCGGCGTCTGCGCCTTGAGGTCGAGCGCGGCGTTCGTGGCCACCGCGAGGGCGAGGCCCGCCACCGACTGCACGATCCAGCGAGGGACACGCGGTGTCATCGGAAAACGATGGTACCTCCGCGCCGTTCGTCGTGCAAACAGAGGGTTCCCCGGGGCTGAAGCCCCGGGGCTCCACTTCATTTCAGGAGCGGGAGCAGGCTGCTGAACGCATCGGTCCAGATGATGGACTTCGTGTCGGGATCCGTGAGCGCGTAGGCGCGCGCCTTTTCCAGGAACGCGCTATTCGACGTCACGAGCAGCCAGGTGTTGGCGATGGCCCGCGCGGCCGTGTTCCCTCCCTTCTCGATTTCCAGCACCTGCCAGCCGAACTCGGCCGCGGCGCCGCGCACCACCGGCTTGATGTCCACGTAGCGGTTCGAGACGTGGACGGCCAGGATGCCGTCGGGCTTGAGCGCGAGCCGGTACAGCGCGAAGCATTCGCGCGTCAGCAGATGCACGGGGATCGCGTCGCCGGAGAAGGCGTCGATCGCCAGCACGTCGGAGGTGTGCTGGCGCTGCTCCGATCGCATCTGACGCTCGAGGGAAAGCC
>JANOGJ010000860.1:0-1949 GCA_031405995.1 Acidobacteriota bacterium | reverse complement strand
CCGGCCTCCATTGCGGCCATGGTGGAGGCCGGGTCTTTAGACCCGGCTGGCAGTAGTCTTCGATCGAGCAGATGACTCGGCACGACGCGGCCGAGCGCCGCAATCATCGACTGCTTGACGTCGGGGTGCTCCAGTTCCAGTTCGGCGATCAGCCGCTTCATCCGCTGCCGCTTCAGGCTGAGGTCGCCGCAGGCCGGGCAACAGCACCCGATGACGGGCAAGCCGCACTCCTCGGTGAACGCCCTGGCTTCGGCCTCGCTGACGTACACGAGCGGTCGAATCACGACGTGCTTGCGTGAATCGGAGACGAGCCTGGCGGGCATCGCCTTGAGCGACCCCTGAAAGAACAGGTTCAGGAGCGCCGTCTCGACGAAGTCATCCAGATGGTGGCCAAGCGCGATCTTGGTGGCCCCCACTTCCGTGGCCAGGCGGTAGAGCACGCCGCGCCGGAGTCGCGCGCAGAGCGAGCATGGCGTGTCGCCCTCCTCGAGGATATCGTCCATCACGGCGCCGATGTTCGTGTGCTCCACCCGGCACTCCCAGCCGCGCGCGGCGCAGGCCTCGGTGACGAGATCGTGGCGGAAGTTCGTGTATCCCGAGTTGACGTTCACCGCCACCAGCGAGAAGCTGATCGGCGCGCGCTGGCGCAGGACATCGAGGATCTGAATGAGCGCCCAGCTGTCCTTGCCGCCCGAGAGCCCGACCATCACGCGGTCGCCGTCCTCGATGAGGCCGTATTCGGTGATGGCGCGAGTGACCTTCTTCGCGAGGCGGGCTTCGAGCGGCGATCGATACGCCATAGGGCGTTTTCGATTATGACCTACCATCCGGCCCCGTACAATCGGAGTCTAATGACGGAGGTCGCGATGCGGGCCACCCGTTGGATCATCCTGAGCGCTCTGGCTGTGCTGGCCGCGGTCAGCCGTCCGGCTGTCGAGGCACGGCAGGTCGTCGGCGTGCCTCCGCCCCAAGGGCAGCGGCCCGCCCCCGGCCAGGTCGCCAAGCCCCCGCAGCCACAGCAACCCCTTCCGCCTCTCGTCACAACCGGGCTCATCGTCGGCCGCGTGGTCGACGCCGCGACGGGACGGCCGGTATCGGGCGCCACGGTCCAGCTGAACGGCGGCGTCCCCTCGACGCCGATGCCAGTGCCGGCCGGGCAGCCGCGGCCGACGCCGCTACCCCCGCCGCCACCTCCCCGCTTCCTGACGGACGGTGAGGGACGATTCGCGTTCCGTCATCTGACTCGCGGCTCGTTCAACTTGACCGCGAGCAAGCCCGGCTATGCCGACGGCGCCTACGGCCGGTTCCGGCCGAATGGGCCCTCCCGCTCAATCCAGCTCCTGGACAACGAGCGCGCCGGCGAGATCACGCTCCGCGTCTTCAAATACGCGGTCATCGCGGGCACGGTGGTTGATGAGGCCGGCGAGCCGGTCGTCGGCGCGCAGCTCCGAGCGTATCGCCGCGCGTTGCAGTCTGGCCGCAGGGTACTGTCCCTCTCGGGCGGCGGCGCGACGACCGACGATCGCGGGATGTATCGATTCACGAACTTGCTGCCGGGCGAGTACGTCATCTCGCTGCCGATGACATCGACGTCGGTGCCCGCGGGATTCCAGAACGACGGACGCGATCAGAATCTCCAGCTCACGATGAACACGCCGGGGAGCAACGGCTACATCGGCGGAGGCAGCGGCCGGCAAGTCACGCCGGATGGCCGCTTCCTGCTGCAGACCTTCTCGCCGTCCGGAACCGCGCTGTCGAACCCCCTCGACCCGAGCGGGCGCCTGCTCGGCTATCCGACGCAGTACTACTCGTCGGCCGCGACCGTCGCGCAGGCTACGGTCATCAAGGTCGCATCGGGCGAGGAACGGGCGAGCACCGACCTCGTAATGCGCCTGGCACCGACCTCGAATATCTCGGGCATGCTCGTGGGCCCAGAAGGCCCCGCGTCA
>JANOGJ010000103.1:0-3282 GCA_031405995.1 Acidobacteriota bacterium | reverse complement strand
TCGCCCGACGTCGGCTCGACCAGCCGCAGCAGGCAGCGGCCCGTGGTCGTCTTGCCCGATCCGGATTCGCCGACGAGCCCGAAGGTCTCGCCCGTCGCGATCGAGAACGTCACGTCGTCGACGGCGCGATGGTTCTTCGTCCGTCGAAACCAGCCGCCTTGCGACGGAAACTCCTTGACGAGATTCCGGACCTGGACGAGCGGCGTCATGACGTCTTGCCGGGCCTGAAGGCCCGGCCTCCATCCGCCGCATCTGCCATGGAGGCCGGGTCTTTAGACCCGGCTTCATTCAAATAACAGCGCACCTCATGCTGCGCTCCGACCGCCGTAATCTCCGGCGGGCGGACCGTGCACGGCTCGAACCGATCGCCGCAGCGCGGCGCGAACGCGCAGCCGGCGCCGAGGCCGCCGAGCGCCGGCACCGTGCCGGGAATCGCATTCAACCGGACGCCGTGGGCGCCGCCGGGGATCGACGCGAGCAGGCCGCGCGTGTACGGATGCGCGGGCGACGCGAACACCGCGGCGACCGGAGCCTGCTCGACGATCCGGCCGCCGTACATCACCGCGACGCGGTCGGCCATTTCGGCGATGACGCCCAGGTCGTGCGTGATCAGCAGGAGCGAGAGCGAGAACCGGCGTCGCAGGTCGCGGAGCAGGTCGAGCACCTCCGCCTGCACCGTCACGTCGAGCGCGGTCGTCGGCTCGTCGGCAATCACGAGTTCGGGCTCGGCGGCGAGGGCCAGCGCGATCATGGCGCGCTGCCGGAGGCCGCCGCTCAATTGATGCGGGTACTCGCGCGCGCGACGCGCCGGATCCGGCACGCGGACGGCCTCGAGCAACTCGACCGCGCGCTTCGCGCCCGCGGCGCCGCGCGCCAGGCCGTGCACGAGCAGCGTCTCCTGAATCTGGTAGCCGATAGTGTAGACGGGGTTCAGCGCGACCATCGGTTCCTGGAAGATGAACCCGATCTTGCGGCCGCGCACGCGGCGCATCGCCTCCTCGTCCAGATCGAAGAGGTTCTGGCCGCCGAGTTCCACGCGCCCGCCCGCGATGCGGCCCGGCGGCTGGACCAGCCGAATGATCGACAGGGCGGTGACGGATTTGCCGCTGCCGGACTCGCCGACGAGCCCGAGCGTCTCGCCCTTGCCGATCGAGAACGACACGTCGTCGACGGCGGCGGCCTCCCGGCCGTCCGCGAGCGCGAACACCGTTCGCAGGTGCTCGACCCGGAGCAGGAGGGGGGGGGGATCAGGCGTGAAGTTCACGGTGCTCGCCAAACACACGGCGGAGGGCGTCGGAGATTTCGCCGAGCGTCGCCCGCGACTCGACCGCCTGGATGACGACCGGAACCAGGTTCGTCCCGGATGCGGCGGCCTGTTGAACCGCGTCAATGGCCGCGCGCCAGGCTGCGGCGTCCCGGCCCGCCCGCACCGCCCGCACCGCCTCCGCCTGCCGACGCTCGCCTTCGGGATCGACGCGCAGCAGCGGAATCTGCGCGGTGTCCCCGGTCTCGTAGCGGTTCATGCCGACAATGACCGTGTCGCCGCGGTCGATGGCCTGCTGGGTGGCGTAGGCGGCGTCCTGAATCTGCCGCTGGATGCGGCCATTTTCAATGGCGGCAAGCGTCCCGCCCGCCCGGTCGATGTCGGCGATGAGTCCGGTCGCGGCGTCCACGATCTCGATGGTGCGAGCCTCGATGGTCCAGGAGCCGCCCACGGGATCGACCGTATTCGCGACCCCGGACTCGGCCGCGATGATCTGCTGGGTGCGGAGGGCGATCTGCGCGGCGCCCTCGGTCGGGAGCGCCAGCGCCTCGTCGCGCCCGTTGCAGTGCAGCGACTGCGTGCCCCCGAGGACGGCCGCCAGCGCCTGGATGGCGACGCGCACGATGTTGTTGTCAGGCTGCTGGGCGGCGAGCGTGCTGCCCGCCGTCTGGGTGTGGAAGCGCATCTGCAGCGCTTTCGGGTGCGTCGCGCCGAACCGGTCGCGCATGATCGTCGCCCACAGCTGCCGCGCCGCGCGGAACTTCGCGATCTCCTCGATGAAGTCGTTGTGCGCCGCGAAGAAGAACGACAGGCGCTGGCCCAGCACATTCACGTCGAGACCCGCCGCGCGCGCCGCGTCGACGTAGGCAATGGCGTTCGCGAGCGTGAACGCGACCTCCTGGACGGCCGTCGCCCCCGCCTCGCGAATGTGGTATCCGCTAATCGAGATCGTGTTCCAGTTGGGCAGCTCGCGCTCGCACCACCCGAAAATATCGGTGACGATCCGCAGCGAGTGGCGCGGCGGGTAGATGTAGGTGCCCCGCGCGATGTACTCCTTGAGGATGTCGTTCTGAATCGTGCCCGACAGCGTCGCCACCGGGATGCCGCGACGGCGCGCCACGGCGACGTACAGCGCGAGCAGGATGATCGCCGTCGAGTTGATCGTCATCGACGTGGACACGCGATCGAGCGGCAGGTCCGCGAGGAGCGCGGCCATGTCCTCGATCGAGTCGATCGCGACGCCGACGCGCCCGACTTCGCCCGCCGCCATCGCGTGATCGGAGTCGTAGCCCATCTGCGTCGGCAGGTCGAACGCGACGCTCAAGCCGCCGACGCCCTGCGCCAGCAGGAACCGGTACCGCGCGTTGGACTCGGCCGCCGTCCCGAACCCGGCATACTGCCGCATCGTCCACGGCCGGCCGCGGTACATGGTCGGCTGGATGCCGCGCGTGTAGGGAAAGGCCCCCGGCCGCGCCGCGTCCACGCCGGCGTCCGCCACGTCGCCGGGCCGCGCAAACCACCGGGGCATGAGGGGATTCTAGATGAATCGACGCATGACAACATTGGGGTTTGACACCCTGTACACCGGGTGTCTACAATTGCCGCCGTTATCGCCCGGTTCTCTTCACCGGTCGCCCGGTCCGGTGGTTCGTGGAGGTCCGAATGGATTCGCAGTTGAACCAACTGGCACGCCAACTGACCGAGGCGATCTCCGCGGCCGTGGCCGACGATGCCCGCGTGGAGGCATGCCGTGAGAAGGCGCGCGTCGCCGGATACGACATGCGCGTCACGCTCGAAGCCGTCATCGGCTTCCTCGACCGCGACACCGGCGCGCCGCAAAAGAGCGGCGGCTCGCGCCGCGGGTCAGGCCGCCAGTCGCTCGAGATGAGCGCCAACGACCGCCGCTTCCTCAAGTCGCTGCGGATCTCCGCCGACGAGCCGACAGAAAAAGAAGTGGAATAAGGGGTCGTACCTCGATCTGTGGAAAACTCAGGGGACTTTTCTGTCGACCACGTCCC
>JANOGJ010000812.1:0-2680 GCA_031405995.1 Acidobacteriota bacterium | reverse complement strand
CCCCTGCCGCTCGTACATCTTCTTCGGCTGTAGGTAATCCATGTCGTCAATTCCCGGAACGGCGGTCGCCACGAGATATCCGAAATCGGGATCGTAACCGGAAAACGACCGAACCCCACGCCCGAGCCCCCCGTATGATCCGGGCATGACAGCCCCTGCCCTCCGCTCCCGCTCGAGACTCGGCCCGATTGCCGCCCTGGCCCTGGCCTTCCTGGGCGCAGGCGCCTGCGGCCACTTCGAGGCTGCGGCCCGCGCCGAGGCTCGTGACGAGTGGAAGCGCACGTACACGATCGCGCGCGGCGCGGCCCTGGAGATCAAGAACACGAACGGCCAGATCCGGGTGGAGACCTGGGATGGCGACACGATCGAGGTCGTGGCCACTCGCGTCGTCAAAGCCCCGAGCGCGGAGCAGGCGAAAACGACGCTGGCGGCGCTCAAGATCAATGAGTCCGTGTCGGCGGCGGGCGTGGTCATTGACGGCACGGACATGGGCTTCTCGTTCATGCTGAACCGATCGAAGCGCGTGGACTTCGCGGTCCGGGCGCCGCGGTGGGCCAACATCACGCTCAAATCGACCAACGGCGAGATCGACGTGAGGGACGTGGGCGGCATGTTCCGGGCCGACACGACCAACGGCGGCATCGTGGCGGCCGGGCTGTCGGGCGGCGCGGACGTCGAAACCACGAACGGCGGCGTCAGGCTCGACATGGCCGCGATCGGCGAGCGCGGCGTGCGCTGCAGCACGACGAACGGGAGCATCACGCTCAGCCTGCCGCGCGACGGCAAAGCGACCCTTGCCGCCCGCATCACCAACGGAAGCATCAGCTCCCCCGACCTCAAGCTCACCGCGACCGAGCAGTCGCGCCGGCGCTTGAACGCCACGCTGGGCGGCGGCGGCCCCCGCGTCGAGCTCGAGACGACCAACGGGGACATCCAGATTAGGGCACGGTAGATCTGATATACCCGAACGATGTCCGGCGAGGTCCGCGCCTGGTACGCCGATATCCGCACGCTCGAGGACGACGCCGCGAGCCGGGCGCGCGCGCTCGAGTGGCTGCAGCCTGACGAGCGCGCCCGCTTCGACCGCTATCGCTACGACACCGACCGCCTGATGTTCGCGCTGGGTCGCGTGATGGCGCGGCGTCTCGTGGGACGCGCGCTCGACGTCGCGCCCACGGCTTGGCGCTGGCGGGAGGGCGCGCACGGCCGGCCCGAGATCGCCTCGCCCGACACCCCGCTCCATTTCAACCTCGCGCACAGCGCGGGCCTCGTCGCGTGCGTCATCGGGTCGGACCGCGAGGTCGGCGTCGACGTCGAGGACCGCGAGCGTCCGGCCACCGACCCGGCGGTCGTGCCGCGGTTCTGCTCGCCCGAGGAAGCCGCGCAGATCGACGCCGGCCAGCCGGGCTGGCGCGACCGGTTCCTCACCTACTGGACACTCAAGGAGGCGTACCTGAAGGCGCGCGGCCTCGGCATCTCGGTCCACCTGTCCGACATCAGCTTCGTGCTGGGACCGGGACCGGAGGACGTGCGCGTGGGCTTCCTCCGCACGCTCGCCGGCACGGACACGCAGTGGGCGTTCCGCGTGGCGCAGCCCAACGCGCGACACATCGTCGCCGTCGCGGCCTCGGCGTCCGACGGCAGGCCGCCCGCGATCGCCATCGAGCCGATGCCGGCCGACTGGCTGCCGTGAGCGCGCGGCTGCTCGCGACGAGCGACCTTCACCTCTGCCACCGCGCCAATCGCGAGGCGCTCGCCGCGCTCGGAGCGTATCCGGACGACTGGCTCATCATCGCGGGCGACATCGGCGAGAAGCCCGAACACCTGGTCCACGCGCTCGACGCGCTCGTGCCTCGGTTCGCGCGCATCATCTGGACGCCGGGCAATCACGACCTGTGGTGTCCGGCGGGTGCCGAGCATCGGTCGCGCGGACAGGCGCGCTACGACGAACTGGTCGCGATCTGCCGTGACCGCGGCGTGCTCACGCCGGAAGATCCGTACGTGCCGTGGCCCGCCGAGCCCGACACGTTCATCGCGCCCATGTACCTGCTCTTCGACTACAGCTTCCGGCCGCCGGAGGTCCCGCTCGAGCAGGCCGTGGCCTGGGCGCGCGAGACCGGCGTCGTCTCCGGCGACGAACTGATGCTTGACCCGTTTCCGTGGCCGTCTCGCCTTGCGTGGTGCCACGCCCGTGTGGCCGCGACCGCCACGCGGTTGGGCGCGCTCCCGCCCGGATCCCGTACGGTGCTGGCCAACCACTGGCCGCTCCGGCACGAGCTGGCGATTCCGCCGCGCGTGCCTCGTTTTTCGGTCTGGTGCGGCACGACGCTGACCGAGGATTGGGGCCGCCGCTTTCGCGCCCGCGCCGTCGTCTCCGGACACCTGCATATGCGGTCGAGCCTGATCCGCGCCGGCGTCCGGTACGAGGAAGTCTCGCTCGGCTATCCGCGGGACTGGCGTGTCGAGCGCGGCATCGGATCGTATCTGCGCGTCATTCTCTAGTCGTCGTATCATTCCGTTTCAGTGCGCAAGCTTCGCGTCCTCGTGCTCATGCACGACTACCAGGTGCCGCCCGCCGACGTGACCGGCGTGGACCTCGCCACGGCGCCCTGGAAGACCGAATACGACGTCCTCTCGACCGTTCGTGACGAGCTTGAACACGAGGTGCACGTCCTCGGCG
>JANOGJ010000797.1:0-6550 GCA_031405995.1 Acidobacteriota bacterium | reverse complement strand
TGCTGACGGTCTTCGGCGCGCTGCCCGTCTACAACCGCATCGCCGCGCTCAGCCCCCGCGGCCAGGGCAGCCTGTCGGTCCTCGATGAGCGCCTGCCGCGCTGGCGCGGCAAGGCGGTCGTGCTCTGCCTCCTGGGCTTCGCGGCGACGAGCTTCATCATCACGATCACCCTGTCGGCCGCCGACGCGACGGCGCACATCATCGACAACCCGTTCGTCCCGGCGTGGATGGATCGGCCCGTCGCAGTGACCTGTGTGCTCCTCGTCGCGCTCGGCGCCATCTTCCTCCGCGGCTTCAAAGAAGCCATCTGGCTCGCCGTCCTCCTAGTGGCGGCCTTCCTCATGGTGAACGTGGTGCTCCTGACCTGGGAGCTGGTCCTGCTCGCGCGCGATCCGTCGGCGCTGGCGGCCTGGAAGGCGAACCTGTTCGCTCAGCAGTCGAATCCCTGGATGATCCTGTTGTTGTCGATCGTCCTGTTTCCCCGGCTCGCCCTCGGTTTGTCGGGCTTCGAGACCGGCGTCGCCGTCATGCCCCTCGTCGCGGGCCACGGCCCGGACGAAGCGGCGGTGCTTCAGTCCCGCATCGCGAACACCCGGAAGCTCCTGCGGTCCGCAGCCCTGATCATGAGCGTCCTGCTCGTCGGCAGCGCGGTCGTCACGGCCACGATGATCCCGATGGCGGACCTCCAGCCGGGCGGTCTGGCCGACGGGCGCGCGCTGGCCTATTTGGCGCATCGCGATCTCGGTGACGCGTTCGGCACCATCTACGACCTGGCGACGATCGGGACGCTGTGGTTCGCCGGCGCGTCGGCGCTGGCCGGCCTACTGAATCTGGTGCCGCAGTACCTGCCGCGGTACGGCATGGCGCCGGACTGGGCCAGAGCCACGCGGCCGCTCGTCCTGGTGTTCACGGCCGCCTGCCTGCTCGTGACGTTTATCTTCGACGCGGATGTCAACGCGCAAGGCGGCGCCTATGCGACGGGCGTCCTCATGCTGATTACTTCGGCGGCCGTGGCGGTGACAATCGCGCTGCCGCGCGAGCGGCTGCTGTTCGTGCCAATCAGCCTCATCTTCATCTACACGACGATTGCGAACATCGTGGAGCGCCCGGAAGGCATCAAGATCGCCAGCTGGTTCATCGTCACGATGATCGTCTCGTCGCTCATCTCGCGCGTCATGCGATCGACGGAGATCCGCATCGGACGAGTCAACTACGACAAGACGGCCGGCCGATTCGTGAGCGAGGTGGCGGACCGCAAGGCCGTGCGCATCATCGCCAGCCGGCCCAACACCGGCGAGCCCGCCGAATACGCAAGGAAACTGGCGGACGCCAAGGCGTCCCACCACCTGCCCGATGACGTCGTGCTGTTCCTGGAAGTGCGGCCGGGCGACGCCTCGGATTTCACGGGCGACCTGGAGGTGCGAGGCGCCGACATCGGCGGGTTTCGCGTGCTCCGCTGCACCAGTCCGGCCATTCCGAACGCCATCGCGGGACTGCTGCTCGATCTGCGTGACCGGACCGACGCGATCCCGCACGCCTACTTCGGGTGGACCGAGGGCAATCCCATCGTCTACCTGCTCAAGTTCCTCGCGTTCGGTGAGGGCGACACGGCCCCGGTGTGCCGGGAAGTGTTGCGCAAGGCCGAACCCAGCCCCGAGCGGCGGCCCCGGATCCATGTCGGGTAGCTTGTGCTACCCTCGCAGTTCTGAAGCCTAAGCGGTCGTGCATCGACCGCGCGGGGGACCCACCGCGGCCATCCTGGCCGCACGGGGCGAATCGCGCCGGAGCGTTCCAGCGAAGCTGGACGCAAAGGCGGACGAGGATTTCCCACCTCGAGCCCGTCAGCTAACCCCGCCGGCTCTGGGAGATCGACGTGTCCACGCTCCTTCGCGGTGCGGGCATCCGCTCATGGCTGCTCGCGGACCCCGCTGCTGAACGTGCCGGACTTTCGCGCCACCCGCATACGGCGCCGTGGTGGCAGGTCATGTGCCTCACGGGCGTCGACTATTTCTCGACGCTCGGCTACCAGCCCGGCATCGCGTTCCTCGCGGCCGGGTACCTGTCTCCGTTTGCCACGCTCGTCCTGGTGTTGCTGACGGTCTTCGGGGCGCTGCCGGTCTACACCCGCATCGCCGCCCTCAGTCCACACGGCCAGGGCAGCGTGTCCATCCTCGAGGAACGGCTGCCCCGCTGGCGGGGCAAGGCCTTCGTGCTGTGCCTCCTGGGATTCGCGGCGACCGACTTCATCATCACCATTACGCTCTCGGCCGCCGACGCCACCGCGCACATCATCCAGAATCCGTTCGTCCCGGCGTGGATGGATCACCAGCTCGGCGTGACGCTCCTCCTGCTGGCCGCGCTCGGCGCGGTGTTCCTCAAGGGCTTCCGTGAGGCGATCTGGCTGGCGGTCCTGCTGGTCTTCATCTACCTCACGCTCAACGTCTTCATTCTCGGCTACGAGATGGTCCAGCTCGTCAACCATCCAACCGCGCTCGCCGACTGGCGTCACAACCTCTTCGCGAAGCAGGCCAATCCGGTGATGCTCGTTCTGGCGGCCGTGCTCGTCTTCCCGAAGCTCGCGCTCGGCTTGTCGGGCTTCGAAACCGGGGTCGCCGTCATGCCGCTGGTCCGGGGCGACGGCGAGGACGCCGCGGCGGTGCTGCAATCGCGGATCGCCAACACGCGCAAGCTCCTCCGCACGGCGGCGCTCACGATGAGCGTGCTGCTCATCGGGAGCGCGGTCGTCACGACGACGCTGATCCCGGCCGAGGCGTTCGCGAAAGGCGGACCGGCAAACGGCCGCGCGCTCGCGTACCTCGCGCACAAGGACCTCGGCGAGCTGTTCGGCACGATCTACGACCTGTCCACCATTGCGATTCTCTGGTTCGCCGGCGCGTCGGCCATGGCGGGGCTGCTCAACCTGGTGCCGCGCTATCTGCCGCGGTACGGTATGGCGCCCGACTGGGCGCGCGCCACGCGCCCGCTGGTGCTGCTGTTCACGGTCATCGGCCTCTTCGTGACGTGGGTGTTCAACGCCGACGTCGACGCGCAGAGCGGCGCCTACGCGACGGGCGTGCTCGTGCTCATGACGTCGGCGGCCGTGGCCGTGTCGATTGCCCTGCCGCGGCAACGACGGTATTTCGTGCCGATTTCGCTCGTCTTCGTCTACACCACCATCACGAACATCATCGAGCGGCCCGAGGGCATCAAGATCGCCGCCTGGTTCATCGTGACGATCGTGGTCTCATCGCTCATCTCCCGCGTACTGCGCTCCACGGAGATCCGCATCGGCGAGGTCAAGTACGACGCGACCGCGGGCCGGTTCGTGAGCGAAGTGGCGGACCGGAAATCCGTGCGGATCATCGCCAGCCGGCCCAATACCGGGGAACCGGCCGAATACGCGCGCAAACTGGCCGACGCGAAGGCGACGCACCACTTGCCGGATGACGTCGTGCTGTTCCTCGAAGTGACGCCTGGTGATGCGTCAGACTTCTCGCGGGATCTCGTCGTGCAGGGCCTGAACATCGGCGGGTTCCGCGTGCTCCGCTGCTCGAGCCCCGCGATCCCGAACGCCATCGCGGGACTGCTGCTCGACCTGCGTGACCGGACCGACGCGATCCCGCACGCTTACTTCGGGTGGACCGAGGGCAATCCCATCGCCTACCTGCTCAAGTTCCTGGCCTTCGGCGAGGGCGACACCGCGCCCGTCTGTCGGGAAGTGCTGCGTCAGGCCGAGAGCGACCCGCAGCGACGGCCGCGCGTGCACGTGGGGTAGCTAGATCGCCCGCGCCAGCCGATCGAGCAGCTCCACCTGCGCGACATTGATCGCCCGCCGGGCTTCGGCATCCGGAAAGAACGCGACGCGATCGATTTCCGGGACGTCGATCATCTTTCCCGATCGGGGCGGCCACTCGACCGTCGTCAGGACGCTCGCGATCCGCACGGGATCGCAGTCGCCCTCGAACGCCCAGGCATGCACGATCTTGCCCCCGCGCTGGGTGATGGACCCGAGCGGCACATACGGGCCCGCGGGCGTGAAGCCGGTCTCCTCGACAAACTCGCGAACGGCCGTCTGAAACGGGTCCTCGCCCGAATGGATGCCGCCCTTCGGAATGGTCCACGCGCCGTCATCGCGGCCCGCCCAGAACGGGCCGCCGGGATGGCCGAGCAGCACCTCGATCGGCCCGGCCGCCGTCCGCCGGTACAACAACAATCCCGCGCTCTCCTTGTGCGCCACGCCCTACACCGCCGCCCGGCGCAGCCGCAGCGCGTTCGCAATCACTGACACCGAGCTGAAGCTCATCGCCGCGGCCGCGATCATCGGACTCAGCAGCACGCCGAACACCGGATACAGCACGCCGGCCGCGATCGGCACGCCAAGGGCGTTGTAGACGAACGCGAAAAACAGATTCTGCCGGATGTTCGCCATTGTCTGGCGCGAGAGCCGTCGCGCGCGCACGATCCCCCGCAAGTCGCCCTTCACCAGCGTCACGCCCGCGCTTTCCATCGCGACGTCCGTGCCGGTGCCCATCGCAATGCCCACCCGGGCCGCCGCCAGAGCTGGCGCGTCGTTGATGCCGTCGCCGGCCATCGCGACCCGACGGCCCTCGGCCTCGAGCGCGCGCACCGCGGCCGCTTTGCCGTCCGGCAGCACCTCCGCCCGCACGTCGTCGATGCCCAGCCGGCGCGCCACCGCCCGCGCCGTCGTCGCGCTGTCGCCGGTCAGCATGACGATGCGAAGGCCCTCGGCGTGGAGCGCCCGGATCGCCTCAACCGCGCTGATCTTGATGGGATCGCTGACGCCGACCAGCCCCGCCGGACGACCGTCAACGGCGACGAAGACGACGGTCTGCCCCTCCTGCCGGAGCGCCTCGGCGCGACGGGCCAGTTCGGCGTCGTCAATGCCGAGACTCTTCAGGAACGCCTGGCTGCCAACCGCCACCGGGCGACCATCCACGCGTCCGCGGACGCCGTGGCCCGTGACGGATTCGAACCCGTCGGCGGACGCGAGCGGCAGGCCGCGCGCGCCCGCGCCGCGGACGATGGCGCCCGCAAGCGGGTGCTCGCTTGCCTGTTCGAGACTCGCCGCCAGCGTGAGGACCTCGGCCTCGCCGAAGCCTTCGATCCATGACACGGTCGCCAGCTCCGGTTTGCCCTGCGTCAACGTCCCGGTCTTGTCGACCACCAGCGTGTCGATGCCCCCGAGGAGCTCGATGGCCTCCGCGTTCCGGAAGAGGACGCCCATCGACGCACCCCGACCGCTCGCCACCATGATCGACATCGGCGTGGCGAGGCCCAGCGCGCAGGGGCAGGCGATGATGAGGACGGCCACCGCGTTCACCAGACCGAACGCCAGGCGCGGCTCCGGCCCCACGAGGCTCCACACGACGAACGTCGCCACGGCCGCGAGGATCACGGCCGGCACGAAGTAGCCGGAGACCGTATCGGCCAGTCGCTGGATGGGCGCGCGGCTTCGCTGCGCCTCGGCGACCATCGCGACGATGCGCGCGAGCAGCGTGTCCGCGCCGACACGCTCGGCGCGCATCACGAACGAGCCGGTGCCATTCACGGTCGCGCCCGTTACGCGATCGCCGGGCTGTTTGTGCACCGGGATCGGCTCGCCGGTCACCATCGACTCGTCAACGGCGCTGGCGCCCTCGAGCACGACGCCATCGACGGGCACCTTCTCACCTGGTTTGACGCGGAGGCGGTCGCCGGCCCGCACTTCCGACAGCGGAATCTCCTCGTCGTGCGGACCCTGTCCGGCCATGCGGTGGGCCACCGCGGGCGCGAGATCGAGGAGTTTCCGAATCGCGGAACTCGTCTGGGCGCGCGCGCGCAGTTCGAGCACCTGGCCGAGCAGGACGAGCGTGACGATCACCGCCGCCGCCTCGAAGTAGACCGGCGCATGTCCCATCGCGTCGCGGAACGCATCGGGGAACGCGCCGGGCGCGACGACCGCGACGACGCTCGAGCCGTAGGCGACGGCAACGCCGAGACCGATGAGCGTGAACATGTTGAGGTTGCGGGAGACGAGCGAGCGGGCCGCGCGCACGAAGAACGGCCATCCCGCCCACAGGCAGACGGGAGTGGCCAGCGCCAGTTCCAGCCAGGGCCGCCAGGCGGATCCGGCCGGCGCCATCGCCATCGGGCCCATGGCCATCGCGACGACCGGCAGCGTCAGGACGACCGCGGCCCAGAACCGCCGCGTCATGTCCTTGAGTTCGTGGTTCTCGGCCGGCGCCGTGGTCGGCGTTCGCGGTTCGAGCGCCATGCCGCAAATCGGACAGTCGCCGGGTCCGTGGCTCACGACTTCCGGGTGCATGGGACAGGTCCATTCGCCGTCGCGGGCGGCCGGCGCCGCGGGTTTCGCGCCGGGCCGCACGAGCGTCATCGGAGCTGCCGCGACTGGCGCGGACATGCCCTTGGGCCCGCGCGCGAGCCAGCCATCGGCGTCGGCCGCGAACTTCGTCCGGCACCCAGGGGAGCAGAAGTAGTAGGTCGTGCCCTTGTGGACGAACGAACCGCCGCGCTGACCGAGAGCGAAGAG
>JANOGJ010000790.1:0-3394 GCA_031405995.1 Acidobacteriota bacterium | reverse complement strand
TCGGCGGCAAATACCGGCTCATCGATATCGCGCTCAGCAACTGCCTTCATGCCGACCTTAAGCGTATTTTCGTGCTGACGCAGTTCAACTCCGCCTCGCTCAACCGACATATCGCGCAGACCTACCGGCTCGACATGTTCTCCGACGGATTCGTCGAAGTCCTCGCCGCGGAGCAAACCCCCGAAGGCGAAGCCTGGTTCCAGGGCACGGCCGACGCCGTGCGCCAGGCGGCGCGGCGCTTTCGCGACCTGCAGGCCGAGTACTTCCTCATCCTGGCCGGCGACCACGTGTACCGGATGGACTTCGCCGAGCTCATCGAGACGCACATCGAACGCAAGTCGGACATCACGATTGCGGCGCAGCCGGTGACGCCGGACGACGCGACAGGCATGGGCATCTTCCGGTTCGACGAAACCGGTCAGGTGGCGGGGTTCGAGGAAAAACCCAAGCCCGAGCGACTCGCGGAGATGGGATCGAGCGGACCGATGGGCTCGCCCGCCGGGCTCGTGTCGCCCGAGAAGCCGTTCATGGCCTCGATGGGCATCTACGTCTTTTCCCGCGACGTGTTGTTCGACGTGCTCTCGAGCAGCCGGGCCGTCGACTTCGGGCGCGAGGTGATCCCGCAGGCGTTGTCGACGCACCGCGTCCACCCGTTCCTCCACCAGGGCTACTGGGCCGACGTCGGGACGGTGCAGTCGTTCTATGACGTCAACATCATGCTCACCGAGCGGGGCGCGCCGTTCAACTTCTTTCACCCGCGCCGGCCGATCTACACCCATGCGCGGTTTCTGCCGGCCGCGCGGGTGCATGACTCCCGCATCGATCAGGCGCTCATCGGCGACGGCGCGTACCTGGACACGTGTCAGGTCCAGAGCAGCGTGGTGGGCATCCGCATGGCCGTCCGCCACGGGTCCCACATCACGCGCTCGATCCTGCTCGGTGCCGATTTTTATGAGGAGTCGGCGTCCGATCTGCCGCTCGGCGTCGGCCACGACGCGGTCCTCGACCGCGTGATCGTGGACAAGAACGCGCGCATCGGCGACGGCGCCCGGCTCGTCAACGAGCGCGGCATCGAGAATGCGGACGGCGACGGTTATTTCATCCGGGGCGGCATCATCATCGTGCCGAAAGGGGGCGTGGTGAAGCCGGGGACGGTGGTGTGACGCTGATCATCGGCCATTGGCCATTGAGCTATTGGCCATTGCATCGAGCCATTGGCTATTGATCATCGGATTGCCCCATTGCCTCATTGCCCCATTGCGTCATTGCCCCAAAGCCCTGAGCATCTTCGGTAACGCGAACCAGGCGAGTTGACCCGGCGGGACGAGTGGAAGCGCTGCCACGTCGATGCGGCAGACGGCGCCCTTTTTGAACGCCAGCGGCTCGCGGACGCCGAGAAGCCACGCGGCGAACTCGCCCAGACCCGGCTCATGACCGACCAAGGCGATCGCCCGGCACCGGGCGTGTCCGCCGAGGGCCTCGGCGACCCGGGCGGACGGCTGGCCGGGCAGGAGCGCGTCGGTCACCTCGACCGGCGGCGCGGACGTCAGCCCGGCCGCGAGCAGCTCCGCCGTCTGGTGCGCGCGCAGGAGCGGGCTCGTCAGGACGAGGTCCAACTCCACACCGAGCGCCTCGAGGCCGCTGACGGCTTCGCGCATGCGGGCCATCCCGCGATGCGTGAGCGGGCGTTTCGTGTCGTCAGGCCAGTCCTCGCCGCTTTCAGCCGCGATGGCGTGACGCACGAGATACAGGGTGGCGGGCGTTGCCGGCAGAATCGGCGCCCGGCGTCCTGTGTGGCTCACGGTCGACCGCCGGACACGCCGGCCGCCCGTCTGGCGCCGGCGTGGGACATGCGCGCGGGCCGCGGCTTGAGGGTGCCCAGCGCCACCGTCCGCGCGAGCCTCGACGCCAGCAGGCGGAGACCAGGTGCCGCACGAAGGAAGGCCGCATGCACCGCGCGGCATCGGGCCTCGAGGATGCGGTCCATCTCGCTCAGGGTGCGCTGGGTCGCGCGGGCCACGTCCGCCCGCGCCGCGACGCCCTGCATCGCAGCCTGGACCGTTTGGAGATCGCGAAGCTCACCCAGCATGACCTGCGCACGCCGCAGCCGGCGCTGCGCCGATCCCAGGCGCACGCCCGCGGCCTGAGCCAGATCCAGCGCGTAGCGCAACTTCTTCGCGGCAAGACGAATCGCGTGCAGCGGCTCGGCGAGGTAGAGCGTCCCGGCCTGGTCGATCGCCGCCACCACCTCCGCCGCGCGCTGCCGGACCCGCCCGGCCAGCGCCCGCGCGGCCGCGGCGTCCGAGAGATCGCGCTCGATGGCCCGCGCGAGCCCTTCGACGTCGGCGCTGAGCTCGTCCCGGTCGACGGCATCGACGACGGCGCGGGCGGACGCCCACCCGCGCTCGCGCCGCTTCCGCACGGCGCGGTCAACGCGGCCGACCACGGCCGGCGGCCAGTCGGAGGCGCGTGCGGCCTCTTCGAGGACGGCACGGGCGACGTCGGCTTCGCGGATCGGACCGAGAGCCTTCATCAGGCGGCGCAGCGCCCGCTCCGCCCGCCGCGAATCCCGCCCGGCCGCCGGAGCCAGCGGGATCGCCTCGCGCAGCCGGCGGCACGCGACGCGGGTGGCGTGGACGCCGCCGGCGTCACCCTGCCGCGCGCGCGCGATCGCGCGGGCGAACCTGCGGCTGTCACGGCGCACGGCGCGTGAAAGGGCCGTCGCACGCAGCGTGGTAGCATCAGCCATCAGTCGGCCTTCCGGCGTGTAACATTCCTGTAACGCATGCGTATCGCGGCCATCGACGTCGGCAGTAACTCCGTCCACATGATCGTATGCCGCATTCGGCCCGATTTGTCATTTGAGGTGATCGACCGCGAGAAGGACATGATTCGGCTTGGCGCGGGCTCCCTCGCGAAGCACGCCCTCGGCGCCGAGAGCATCGCGCTCGCGATGCAGACGCTCACCAAGTTCAAGCGGCTCGCCGAGTCGCACGGCGTGGACGAGATCATCGCGGCCGCCACGAGCGCCGTGCGGGAAGCGGAGAACGGCGGCGACTTGATCGCCGCGGCACGGCGCGACGTTGGATTGCGCGTGCGCGTCATCTCCGGCACCGAAGAGGCGCGGCTCATCCACCTGGCCGCGGCGTATGCGGTGGGCATCGGCCATCGCCGCGCGGTCGTCCTGGATATCGGCGGCGGCAGCACGGAGATCACGCTGGGCACGTCGGCCCGCGTCGAGATGGGCCGCAGCTTCAAGCTCGGGGCGATTCGCCTGACCGAACGGTTCGCGCGCCACGATCCGATGACGCGATCCGATGAGCGGCGGCTCGTGCGGCACATCCGGCGGGAGACGCGCGCCTACCTCGCGCAGATCCGCCGGCGCGGCTTCGAG
>JANOGJ010000765.1:0-3136 GCA_031405995.1 Acidobacteriota bacterium | reverse complement strand
CATCAAGGCGTCGAACGGCGTGATTCACGTCATCGACACGGTCCTGCTGCCGCCCGCGAAGTAGGGACGAAGGAAGAGACGCTCCGCGCCGGCTAGTCGGCGCGGAGCGCGACGATCGGATCCACGCGAGCGGCGCGGCGCGCGGGCAGCCAGCTCGCGACGAGCGCGGTGAGGAGCAGGCCGGCGGCCACGGCGAGGTAGGTCAGGCTGTCGATGGGCTGGACGCCGAACAACAACCCCTGAATGTAGCGACCGGTCGCTGCCGCGAGCACCAACCCGAGCACCAGACCCGCACAGGCGAGCGCGCTCGCCTGCACGACGACCCGCCGCACGACCTGTCCACGTGGCGCGCCGAGCGCCAGCCGGATGCCGATCTCGCGCGTGCGCTGGCTGACGTTGTGCGCCAGGACGCCGTAAATCCCGATGGCCGCGAGCAGCACGGCCGCCGCGGCAAATAGTCCGATCAGCATGAGATAGAGCCGCGGCTGCGCGACCACGTTGGACGCGAGCTGATCCATGGTCCGGACCTGAAAGATCGGCAGGTTGGCGTCGATCGCGGCGACGATCCCGCGCGCCATTTCGACGACCGCCGGCGCGTCCGGCCGCGACTTGACCGTCACGCTGAAGAAGCTCATGGGAAACTGGCTGTGGCTGAGGAACACCGTGGGCCGGACCGGCCGCGCGGGACCGAAATCCCGCGCATCGCCGACGACGCCGACGACTGTCCCGCCCGCGCGCTCTCCGCCCTGGCCCATCCGCGTGCCGAGCGTGAAGTTGTGCCCGAGCGGGTCGGCTCCAGGCCAGAGCCGCTCCGCCGCGGTTTCATTCACGAGGATCGCAGCGGGCGCGCCGAGACGATCGCCGGCCTCGATCGCGCGTCCGCGGCGAAGGGGAATGCCCATCGCGTGGAAGTACTCCGGCGTCACGATCCGGACCTGCAGCGATCGCTTGTTCTGCTCGTCTGAATCGGTGATCTGCCGGCCGTCGAGCGTGGACATCGAGATGACGTACCCGAAGTCGGTGAGCGGCAGGCCGAACACGGCGCCCGCGGCCTCGACCTGCGGCCGGGCGCCAAGCTGCGCCATGAGTGTCTCCATGAACGCGGCGCGCGACGCGGGCGTCGGATAGCCGGGCGTCGGTAGAGACACGTTGAACGCTTGCACCCGATCGGTCTTGAAGCCGAGGTCGACGGCGGCCAGGCGCACGAAGCTCCGCATCAACAGGCCCGCGCCGACGAGCAGCACCACCGCCAGCGCCGTCTCCGCCACGATGAGGCCCGAACGCAGCCGCTGCCGGTTCGCGTCGCCGGTCACCGTGCGGCTGTCCTCGCGAATGCGCCGCGCGACGTCGAGGCGCGATGACGCGTGCCAGGCCGGGAGGATGCCGACGAGGACGGCGACGAGCAGTGACACGCCCATCGTGAACCAGAGGGCCGCGGCGTCCACGCGGGTCTGGTCGAGGAACGGAATGCCGAGGCCGGCGTCGAGCGACGCGATGGCGCGGGTGGCCCACACGGCTATCAGGAGCCCCGCCGCGCCGCCGGCCGCCCCGAGCACGGCGCTCTCGACCAGGAGGCCGCGAATCAGCCGCGCGCGTCCTGCGCCGAGCGCCGCGCGCACCGCGAGCTCCCGCTGGCGTCCGAGCGCGCGCGTCAGCACCAGATTGGCGACGTTCACGCAGACGATCAGCAGGACGAACGCGACGGCGCCCAGGAGCAGCAGCATCGCCGGCTTCACGTCGCCAACGAGCGCGGCCCGCAATACGAACAGAGACGCCGTGCGGTCGGCGTTTGTGCGGGGATACGACTCGGCGAGGCGCTTCGCATAGGCGCGCATCTCGCCCTGGGCCGATTCCATGGCCACACCGGGCCGCAGGCGCGCGATGACGTCGAGGTACAGGGCGCCCCGTTGCGTGGTCAGGTCGGCCTCGGAGAACTTGAGCGGCAGCCACAGCTCCGCGCCGATCGGATACGCGAATCCGCGCGGCATGACGCCGACCACGCGCGCCGACGCGCCGTCCAGCGTGATGGACTCTCCCACGACGCCGGCGCGGCCGCCGAACCGCCGCATCCACAGCTCATGGCTGATCACGACGACGTTCGGCGCGCCCATCGCGTCGTCATCGGGCGTGAGCGTCCGGCCGTGCAGCGGCGCGACGGTCAGGACGGCGAAGAAGCCGCCGGTGACCTGCGCGTCCGGCACCTGCTCGGCCGGGCCGCCGTCGCCCGTCAAGGCGCTGGCGTTCGCGTTGATGGCGGCCATCTCGGCGAAGGACGCCAGGTTGCGGCGCCAGTCCACGAAGTCCGGCGGCGCGCTCGAGCCCCCGACGAGCAGCGGCCGCGCCACGGTCGTCGTCGACACCGACACGAGCGCCTCGGACTCGGGGAACGGGAGCGGGCGCAGCAGCACGGCGCGGACGGCGCTGAAGATGGCGGCGTTGGCGCCGATGCCGATACCGAGCGTGAGCACGGTCACGAGCGCGAAGCCGGGGTTTCGAATCAGGCTTTTGACGGCGTACTGCAGGTCCTGCCACACGGGTTCAATCCTCCATCGGTCGCGCCGCAGCCACAGGGCATGCAGCATCGCGCCTGCCGCGCGCAGACGAATTGCCGAGCGCCGGGTGGCTGTCAGCGTCCCGTCCTGCCGGGCGCGGTTCGTCGCGTAGTCGAGCTCGGCGCGCCACTCGGCCAGCCAGTCCGCGCGGCGGTCGGCCGGCACGATGAACGCGGCCGCGCGCAGCAGCCGGTCGCCGATGGGGCTCCCCATCTCAGGCTCGTCCACGCCCCGGCCGTCGGGCGGCGGTCGGCAGCAGCGCCCGGTAGTGAGCGAGCGTCTGCGCCAGGACCCTGGCACCGGGGGCGGTGATCCGGTAGTAGCGCCGCGCCGGGCGGCCCTCGTCGTGCGCGCTGGCCTCGTCTTCCCAGGCGGAGGTGACGTGTCCATCGCGCTCGAGGCGGCTCAGGGCCGGATAGACGGTGCCGCTCGGCAGGCCGGTGGTGTCGATGATGTCGAAGCCATAGGCCACGCCGTCGGCGACGGCCTGGAGGACGCTGACGGCGGTGACGCTGAGGTGCCTCATGATAGCCCTGCTACATAGCATCAGACGAACTTCGGCCGCGTTTGGTTGCCTGGTGGTA
>JANOGJ010000750.1:0-3543 GCA_031405995.1 Acidobacteriota bacterium | reverse complement strand
GCTGGCGGTCAGCATGACGGTCGAGGGCGGCGGCGGGCTGACCACCGCGCTCGGGGCCGCTTTCCTCGGGATCTCGATGTTTTTCGTCTGGCGGTCGTTCTACGGGATGCGCATCGAGGGGGCGAAAGCCTGACAAAGGCGGGCCGGAGGGCCCGCGGGGGTGCCATCGCGCGGGGGCTGGTGTCTAAGCCTGACAGGAATGCTTCGTTGACACCCTTTTTTGGGAGTAGCTATAATCCCCGCCTTCGCTTGGGCGGGCGACGAAGCGTAGAACCGGGGAGGTCTGATCGTGCCACGTGAAATGTTCGGCGACATCGTCGACCCGTCCATCAAGGTGGGCACCAAGAAGTGGTACACGGTCCCGCTGTCGATCGTGACGCACGTGGTTGTGCTTGGGGCCGTGGTCGTGATTCCGCTTCTCGCGACGGACATGCTGCCGACGACGCAGTCCATCATGGCGTTTGCGACGATGCCGCCTCCGCCCCCGCCGCCACCTCCGCCCCCGCCGCCGCCGTCCGCGCCGGCGCCGCCGGTGCCGGTGACGCAGGTGAACCCGAACGCGGCGCCGGTTGAAGCGCCGAGAGAGATTCGTGCCGAGCCGCCGCCGCAGAACTACAGTACCGGCGTCGTGGGCGGCGTCGCCGGCGGGATTCCCGGCGGCGTGATGGGCAGCGTGGTGTCCGGGATTCCGGCGCCGCCACCGCCGCCGCAGGCGCCCGTGCGGGTCGGCGGCGACATCAAGGAGCCGAAGAAGATCTTCGACAAGAAGCCGGTGTATCCGGAGATCGCGCAGCGCGCGAAGATCTCGGGCATCGTCATCATCGAGGCGACGATCGGCCGGGACGGCAGCGTCAAGGACGCGAAGGTCCTCCGGTCGGCGCCGTTCCTCGATCAGGCGGCGCTCGACGCCGTCAAGCTGTGGAAGTTCACGCCGACGCTGTTGAACGGCGTGCCGGTGGAGGTCATCATGACCGTCACCGTCAACTTCACGTTCAGCGGCTAGGAGCTCTCGAGAAGGCGGATTGTTCTGAGTGGTTGGTTAAACGTTGGGCTCGGCGGTCGCACGAGCGGCTCGTCGGGCCCCTTTATCGCGTGCACGTGCGCAAACCTTGACAGGTGCCGGAGGACGGAATGGAAGGCCAGGGAATTGATCTTATTGCGATGTGGGGCCAGATGGGCTGGGTGGCGCAGGTCGTCGCGTTCATCCTCGTGTTCATGTCGATGTGGTCGTTCGGCGTCGCGATTGAGCGCTACTACACCTTCTCGCAGGCGCGGAAGCAGTCGAAGCTCTACGCGCCACAGGTGGCCAAGCACCTGAAGGAAGGCCGCCTGAAGGACGCGCTCTCGGTCTCGCAGGCTAAGACCTACCAGTACAGCCATCTGGCCAAGGTCGTGCTCTCCGGGCTCCAGGAGTACCAGTTCCAGCAGGATACCGGAGGGTCGCTCACGCGCGACGACATCGTCGACACCGTGCACCGCGCCATTCAGCGGGCGACGGCGCTCACCGCCAACGACCTGAAGAAGGGCATTCCGTCGCTCGCGACCATCGGCGCGACCGCGCCGTTCGTCGGCCTGCTCGGGACGGTCGTCGGCATCATCAACGCGTTTCACGCCATCGGCGTGACGGGATCGGGCGGCCTGGGCGCCGTCTCGGCCGGCATCTCGGAGGCGCTCATCGAGACCGCGCTCGGCCTCGTCGTCGCCATTCCGGCGGTGTGGATGTACAACTACTTCACGGGGCGGCTCGAGTACTTCAACGTCGAGATGGACAACTCGTCGTCGGAGCTCGTGGATTACTTCATCAAGAAAACGGCCAACTAGATTCCGGGGGACCGGGGTTCCGGGGTTCAGAACCCCGGGAACCCCGGAACCAGCAAGGAGCGACTAAGTCATGTCCATGGACGTCGGCGGCGCCAAAGGCGGCCTGAAAGCTGACATCAACGTCACGCCGCTCGTCGACGTCATGCTGGTGTTGCTCATCATCATGATGATCGTCGCCCCCCTCTTGCAGCAGGGCGTCGTGCTGACCCTCCCGCCGGCGTCGTTCTCCGCGGACAAGCCCGACACGCAGGACCAGACCGTCGTCGCGATCGACGCCAAGAGCAGACTGTACGTGAACTCGCTCGAAGTGCCGGAGGCCGACGTGATCCCTCGCCTGAAGGGGATTCTGGAGAACAGTACAGACCGTACCGTCTACCTCAAGGGCGATGTGGATGCGCCCTACTCCGCCATCATGAAAATGATGGACGCGCTGCGGGCGGCGGGCATCGAAACCGTCGGCTTGATTACCGAGCGCATGACGCAGCAGCGCCAGGGGAACCAGTAATGGCCGCCAAGCACAAGTCCCACGGCGCCGACGTCATCAAGGGGGGCAAGCTTCCCGAAGCCTCGTCAGACATGAACGTCACGCCGCTCATCGACGTCCTGCTCGTCCTGCTCATCATCTTCATGGCGGCGCTGCCCCTGACTCAGAAGGGGCACGACATCAACCTGCCGCTCGAGGTGAGCAAGGGCAACACCGACAACAGCAAGGACCAGGTCGTCGCGGAGTACACCGCCGATCGCCGCCTGACGATCAACAAGCAAGAGGTCCCGATGAGCGGCGTGCAGGAGTTCCTGCGGACGACGTTCGAAACCCGTCGTGAGAAGACGCTCTTCATCATCGGCGCCGGCACGGTCCGCTACGGCGACATCATGCAGATCATCGATGCCGCCGTCGGCGCGAACGTGACGAAGGTCGGCATCGTCACCGACGGCATGCGCGTCGAAGGCGCCAGCGGCAAGTAACGCGTCCTACCGCGTCACCGAGAACGGCGCCTGCAACTGCGAGACGGGCGCCGTCGCCATCGGGGCGAACGTCGCGAAGCCCGACGACGCCGAACAGAATCCAGACTCGAGCGACGACCCGAACGCCTGCGCGGTCGCCGCGCCGTGCGGGTAGTACAAGATCCCGTTGTATACGCTGCCGAATCGCAGCAGGTCCACGTACATCAACGGCGTGCCCGTGCAGTTGGCGGACGCGTAGTAGTACAGGGGTTCGGCGTTGTAGAACGTGCGGTTCTGGGCGTCCATGACCGCCAGCACGACGTCCGTGCCCACGGGCATCGCCACGAGCTGCGTCGAGACGAAGAGACCCACCTCGACACCGGCCAGGTCGACGATCCTCAGGCCGCCGCCGGATGTCCGCGTGGGCGGTCCAGGGGGGCCTGGGGGTCCCGGAGGGCCTGCAGGTCCGGTGAGGCCTGTCGGGCCCGCTGGCCCGCCCGGGCCGGCCCCTCCCGGGGCGCCTGCGGGTCCGGGGCCGCCAGTGCGACCCGCGGGGCCTGCCGGACCCGCGGAACCTGCCGGACCGGCCGGGCCCGGACGGCCCTGCGCGTTCCACTCCAGTGGCGACTCGTTCCGGCCGCAGCGATCGTTGTGGTCCACGATGCGCAACACGCCAGATCTGTCATTGACGCACGCCCGAATGACGTCGCGGCGGGTGTTGGCGCGCGCCATGAACGTCACGCCGCCCGCCAGGAACATTCCAGTCACGACACCTAC
>JANOGJ010000713.1:0-6343 GCA_031405995.1 Acidobacteriota bacterium | reverse complement strand
CCAGCGCGTCGGCGAAGCGCATCACCTCATCGGGCATCGTGGCGGAGAAGAGCATCGTCTGCCGCAGGTGCGAGGGCGGCATCGCCTCGGCGATCTTCCGCACGTCGGGCCAGAAGCCCATGTCCATCATGCGGTCGGCTTCGTCGAGGACGAGCACTTCGATCTTGGTGAAGTCGCCGACGCTGCTCCGCATGTGGTCGAGCAGCCGGCCGGGCGTGGCGACGACGATGTCGACGCCGGCTTTGAGGGCGCGTTCCTGCGGCCCCATCGGCACGCCGCCGTAGACGGCCGCGCTCGCGACGGGCGCGTGATACGCGAAGCCCTGAATCTCGTCGTCGATCTGCGTGGCCAGCTCGCGCGTCGGCGCGAGGATCAGCGCGCGCGTGGCGTGATGGGCGGCGCGCGGACCCAACTCGCGATCCTCCCGGATCAAGCGCGAGAGGAGCGGCAGCACGTAGGCGGCCGTCTTGCCGGTGCCGGTCTCCGCGCACCCGATCACGTCGCGGCCCGCCATGGCGTACGGCAGCACCGCGCTCTGGATGGGTGTCGTCAGCTTGTAGCCGCGCTGTTCGAGCGCGTCGAGGAGCGCGGGTTCCGTGACCACAACGTGAAACGGCACGGACGCCGGGTCGAACGGCGCGGATTCGCGTGGAGGCGCCGCGGGCGCCGCCCCGGCGTGCGCGCCGTGTCCGTGGCCGCCGCCCGGCCCTGAGCCGCCTCGGCGCCCACGCCGGCGGTGGGGTCCTTGATGGGATGGGGAAGAAGACTGGGTCAACAGGATCGATCGCTAGCGAGCACGGAAGGTGATGATGCCTCGGACGGGGTCGTACGGCGAGACGCCCACGGTCACCCGATCGCCCGGCACGACTTTGATGCGGAAGCGGCGCATGCGGCCGCTCAACTGAGCCAGCACTTCGTGGCCCGCATCCACCTGCACGCGATAAAGGCCCCCGCTGTGCACGGCCATGACAATGCCTTGAATATCAATGAGGTCGTCCTTGCTCAAATTCGCAGTCCTTTCATCTCAACAAGCATAGCTTAGGCGAGCGTCCGCACGGCTTCTTCCACCTTTTTCGCTAAAGCCGGGTAATCGTCGCCTGAAAGGTGCAGCGGCGCGCCGAAGGTGACCCGGACGGGGCCGCGTTTGGGCCACCGCATCTTGGGATGGAGCACCCGGTCGAGGCCCTCGATGCGGACCGGCACGACGGGCACGTCGAGGCGCGCGCCGATCATGCCGATGCCCGGTTGGAAGTCGGCGATGGCGCCCTCTTCGAGGCGCCGGCCCTCGGGGAAGATGATGATCGAGTACCCGTCGCCGATGACCTCGCCCATGTAGCGCATGGTTTGCCGCGCGCCGGCTTCGCGTTGCGGCAGCGGGAACGCGTTGAAGAACATGCAGGCGAGGTAGTACCAGAGGCGGTTCCAGAACACCTGCTTGCGCGGGAAATCACCCGGGAAGAAATGCGGACGGAAGAACTCCTTCGCCATCGCGGGCGCGACGCGGTAGCGCCACCGCGCCGGCATCGCGATCATCACGGTCGGCACGTCCATGTGACTCTGATGATTGGCCGCGAACACCACCGGTCCCCGCTCCGCGAGCGCGTCGAGATGCTCGCGACCGACCACCGTCAGGCGGATGAAGATCCGCTGCAGCGGGAGGATCCAGGTCGGCAGGCTGATGCGCCGCAGAAACCACGACACTCCCCAGCGATTCCACGCCGGAAACACGATCGGCTCCGCAGGCTCGCCGGGTCTGAAGACCCGGCCTCCATCGCGCGCAGAACCGGGAACCCGTGAACCCTGAACCTCTGAACCCTGAACCCCGACAAGTGTCTTGATGTCCTGTATCGTCCGTCCACTTTCCAACGCGCCTTCGTCGAGCGTCGTCTGGAACGCCTCTTCGAGCGCCATCATCAGCTCGACTCGGTCGAGCGAGCTCAGTCCCAGTTCGTCGAGCGTCGTCGTGGGCAGCAGCTCGCGCCCGGCCGCGTAGCGAGCCACGACGTCCTCGACGCTCGCGCCTGACGCCACGGCAATCGGCCGGCCCGCCGCCTCGCCGGCCGCCCAGCGTTGCAGCTCGCGCCGCTTCAGTTTCTGCGTCCCTTCGGTGCGGGGCAACGCCTCGCCCGGCCACACCGACGTGCCCCACACGCGCTGGTGATCCTCGAGCGTGGCGTTGGCGCCGCGCACGATCGCGGCCACGTCGCCGCCGGGCTCGACGACCAGCACCGCGTGTACGCGTTCTTCGCCATCGACTTGCAGGCCGACGACGCCGGCGTCGCGGATGCCCGGCTGCGCGAGGAGCGCGCGCTCGACATCCTCGGGGAAGACGTTCAGGCCCTGCGGCGTGACGATCATTTCCTTCTTCCGGCCCTTGATGAGCAGCCGGCCCGCCGAGTCCAATGCGCCGATGTCTCCCGTGTGGAACCAGCCGCCCGCGAACGCCGACGCGTGCTCGGCGGCCGCGCCGACATCCTGCCCCGGCGCTTGGTAGTAGCCCGACGTCACGTTGTCGCCGCGCACGAGGATCTCGCCGTCGTCCGCGATCTTCACCTCGACGCCTTCGAGCGGCGTGCCGACCGTGCCCTTCGATGCGCGGAACGGATGGTTCAGCGTGACGACCGGCGCGGTCTCCGTCAGCCCGTAGCCCTGGACGACGAGGAAGCCGAGCTTGCGCCAGAACGACTCCAGGTCCGGCGCGAGCGGCGCCGCGCCACAGACGACGCACCAGAACTTCCAGCCGACGAGCCGATGCACCTCGCGGTACCGCCACCAGCGGCGGAGGAAGTGCTTTCCCTGCAGGACGTCGGTTTCTTTCGTGATCGGCGCGACGCGCTCGATGTGCTCCCGTAAGACGTCGAGCACCTTCGGCACGCACACGAGCACGGACACGCGCCGCGACTTGATCTGCCGCAGGATCTCGACAGGGCTGTAGCCGTGCGAGAAGACGACCGTGCCCGAGAGCATCGGCGGGACGAACGTCGCCATCGACTGGCCGAACATGTGGCTGAGCGGCAGCAGGTTCAGGAATCTGATCGGATGGAACGGCCGCGCGTACCGCCGGTACTTCGCGATTTCCCGCTCGATGGGATGGATATTCGCGAGGACGTTCTTGTGGGTGATCGTGACGCCTTTGGGATCGGCGGTGGCGCCGGACGTAAAAATGATCTCCGCAAGGGTGCTGGGGTTAACTTCGAACTTAGAACTCAGAACTTTGAACTTCGGAGGATCAGGTGACCCGAACGTCACGACCTCCGTCAAGTGCCACACGGGCGCCGTGACACCAGCTGGCGGCGAGACCTCGTTGCCGATCGCGATCGCCTTCGCCTGCACGATGGCGCTGATGCGCGCGACGAGGTCCGCCGACGCGCGGAAGTCCACGGGCACCACGACCACGCGCGCGAGGAGGCAGCCCCAGAGCGCGACCAGCCACTCCGCGCGGTTCTCCGACCAGATGACGAGCTTGTCGTCGGGGCCGATGCCCTCGGCCGCGAGCCGCGCCGCAAACGCCCGCGCCGCGTCCGCCAGCTCGCGGTACGTCACCTCACGCACCCGGTAGCCGTCGTCGTGCACGATGAACGGCTCGTCGTTCCGGGTGACGTCCTCGAAGAAATCGAGGAGGGAGTGGCGGGCCATCGGGACATAATACCGGTCACCTATGAGCATTCCCCGTTTCGCTCTCGTCGGAGCTATTAGCGTTGCGATGGTGGCGCCGGTCCTCGCCCAGGGCGGCGGACAGGCCGCCGGCCAGGCGCCGCCCATCACCGTGCCGTGGAACGACCGCATTCCGCCGGGCACGCCGGATCACGTCGCCCAGGCGCTCAAAGAGACGACGCGCCACGGCGAGTGGGTGGACATCAAGATGGCCGACGGCACGGCGCTGAACTCGTTCGTCGTGTACCCGGAGCGCAAGGACAAGGCCGGCGTGATGCTCGTCATCCACGACATCCGCGGCATGAGCGACTGGGCCCGCGCGCTGGGCGATCAGCTCGCGCAGGACGGGTACATCGCCATCGTTCCGGACCTTTTGTCCGGCAAAGGGCCGAACGGCGGCGGGACGTCGACGCTCGGATCGGCCGTGGGGCAGACGATTCGCGCACTGACCGACGCGGAGATGACCGCGCGCTTGAATGCCGCGATGGACTACGGCAAGAAGCTGCCGGCCTCCAACGGCAAGACCGGCGTGGTCGGCTTCTGCTGGGGCGGGGCGCGAAGCTTCGGCTACGCCATCGCGCAGCCGGGCCTGAACGCCGCTGTCGTGTACTACGGCGAGGTGCCGGGGTCCACGGCGTTAGTAGCGCCTGAGGATGTGATGGCCGGCATCAAGGCGCCGGTGGTTGGCTTCTACGGCGGCAACGACGCGCGCATCAACGCGACCCTGCCCCCGACGACCGCCGCGATGAAGAAGCTCGGCAAGGTTTACGAGCCGCACATCTTCGAGGGCGCGGGACACGGCTTCCTCGGCGGTCAGGCCGGCGCCGCCGGCGCGAACCTCAAGGCCGCCGAGCAGGCCTGGCCGCTGACGCTCGCGTTTCTGGCCAAGCACCTGAAGTGATCGGCGTCGACGACATTCGCGACGCCGCGCGTCGCATCGCGACCATCGCCCGGCGGACGGCCGTTGTGGACGTGTCCCATCTGGCCGGCCGCCCCCTCGTGCTCAAGTGCGAGATGCAGCAGCCGGGCGGCGCGTTCAAGATCCGCGGCGCGACCAACATGCTGATGCGCCTCACGCCCGAGGCCCTCAAGCGCGGCGTCATCACGTTCTCCTCCGGCAATCACGGCCAGGCCGTCGCGCTCGCGGCTTCGAAGCTCGGCGCGCCGGCGGTGATCGTCATGCCGACGACGGCGCCGGCCGTGAAGGTGGCGGGCGTGAAGCGGTGGGGCGCCGAGGTGATCCTCGAGGGCACGACGTCGATTGAGCGTCGCACGCGCGCCGAGGCCGAGGCGGCCTCACGCGGATTGACGATGGTGCCGCCGTTCGATCACGAGTGGATCATCGAAGGGCAGGGCACGTGCGGCCTCGAGATCCTCGAGCAGGTGCCCGACGCGGATGTCGTCGTCGTTCCGATGGGCGGCGGCGGGCTGGTCTCTGGCGTCGCGGCGGCCGTGAAGGCGTTGAAGCCGGGCGCGACGGTGATCGGCGTCGAGCCGGCCGGCGCGGCGAAGATGACGGCGTCACTCGCGGCCGGCAAGCCGGTGACGCTGGATCGGGTCCAGAGCATCGCCGACGGCCTGATGCCGGTTCGTCCCGGCGACATCACATTCGAGCACGTGCGGCGCTTGGTCGACGGCGTCGTCACGGTTGACGACGCCGCGATCGCGCGCGCGGCGCTGTGGCTGTTTCACGAAGCGAAGCTGGTTGTCGAGCCGTCGGGCGCGGCGACAGTCGCCGCCGTCCTCTGGCCGGGCGAGGGCAGTCCGCTCGCCGACAAGACGAAGAAGGTCGTGGCGATTCTGAGCGGCGGCAACGTCGCGCCCGAGACGCTGGCCGCTCTCGCGTAGGGCGCCGAAGGGTCGAAACCCGCAGCTCAGCGGCGATCGACGATCAGAAACACGACCGGAATCTCCACCGCGATCCTGATGACGCCCGGTAGGAAGCGTGCTGGCGCCTGCCCACTGACGTACGACGTGGTAGAAGCCATAAAGTTGCCCTGCCCACCGCTGCTACTCAAGTGGATGCTTCGCACGCCGACGACGCGAACGCCGAGCTGTTCCGCGGCTACATTCGCCTGGGTGCGCGCATCCGCCAGCGCGCGCACGACCGCATCGCGCCTCAGTTCCTCGGCGCGCGACGACGTCAGCTCCACGTCGAAGTCCCGGTTCGCTCCAGCCTGCACCGCACCGTCAAGAAGCGCGTCAAGCGAGCCAAGCTCACGCAGGACGACCGTGACGGACCGTGTCACCTCATACCCCCGTAGTCTGGTCGGGTTGTCCGGGTCGTAACGAGGTTCGATGTTGACGGCGCCCGTGCTGAGGTCGCTCTCCCCGACCTTGAGACTCCTGGCGAGCGACACCACTTTGGCAACCACCGCATCGACAGCACCCTTCGCCCGTCTCGCCTCGCTGTCTGCCACCCAGACTCCAAGGCTGACGGTTGCGATATCCGGAGCTACGGCGGTCGTGGCTCGACCGGTCGCGTGGATGACGCGGCCGGTGTCTGGAACGAACGTGACCTGAGCGGATGCGCTGCCCGACAGGGTCGATAGTACGAAGGTGATTAGCAGGACCGATGTGTGCGTACGCATCATCGTTGCATGCTACTACTTGGGCCGAGGTCAGGCAGCGACCCCGGCCCTACTTCGGCGTATGGCGGCCGGGCGGGTGATCCGATCGCCCGTCGTCG
>JANOGJ010000670.1:0-5332 GCA_031405995.1 Acidobacteriota bacterium | reverse complement strand
CTCTGGGATCCCATCCAGCGAAATGACTCCCGACCTCGTTTTCCAGACTCCCTCGTTTTCCAGACCGTCGTTTCCAGCGTTTTCCCCGCCCCGGCAGTTAGCGTGGTCGAATGAGCTGCGCGAACCCGGTCGCGTTGATGTCGCGGAACATCGGCGTCCGTGGCGGGAGCAGCGACGGGGTCAGGAATTCCGTATCGAACTGGTAGCCGCGGGTCGGCGGCGAATAGACGTCCGCGCAGCACTTGTAGGTGCCGTTGGCCTGCCGGCTCGTGAAGAGGCTGACGATGGACCCACGGTAGTTCAGCCCCTGGCCGCCCCAGTTCTCGAGGTAGCGCAGGAAGTTGTGCGCGCCGCCGTCCGTGCCGAAGTCCTGCGGCGTGCCGGCCGGCTGCGGGAACGAAATGCCCTTGCCCGCGATGATGGCGAGCCGATACCACGTGGTCGCCGCGACGCGCGGCGCCGTGTTGTGCGGGTCGGTGAACGAGCGGCGGTCATTCCACGCGGTCGAGAGGAACGTGACGGCGTCGGCGAGAACGGCCGTCGCCGCGTGCGGGTTGCCGAACCCGGCGGCGTTGGCGTTCCAGTGACCCTGGATGTAGACCGGATTCTCCGACGCGATGGCCAGGCCCGGCAGCACGATGTTGCCGAGGCCGCCGTTGATCAGCTTCAGCCCGCGGCGGAAGAAGATCGGGGGATTCCGTCGCGCGATGCCCTGCTCCACCGCGGGGAGGAGCACGTTGCCCGGGTCGACGCTGGTCCACGGACGCGCAGCCGCCACGAGCGGCGCGACCATGCCGGCGATGAGCTGCGGCGTCTGGCCGTAGGTTTCGAGCGCCAGGTTGCCGTTGAAGTCTTCGCCGACATTGAGCACGCCGTTGGGCGCCCCGAACAGAGACGCCGGGTTCACGACATCCTCGAAGCCGTACTCGCCCGTTTCCAGGTTGGCGGCGTTGCGATTCTTGCGCCGGTCGGAGAAGTAGAGCACGTAGCCGGTCGTGTTCTGGGCGTTCACGCCGCTCGGTGCGCCAACGGCGGCGAGGCCGCCCTGGAACCAGCGCGAGAGGTTCCGCGCGTCGACCGTGATGTGATGCATGATGCCGCCGAACCGGATGGGATCGGTGTCGACCGTGCCGTCGCGCTGGACGGCTTCACGCGTGTCGTAGAGCACGTTCGGCCAGTAGTCGGTCGCCACGACGCTGTTCAGGGCGACGCACGCGGCGTTGTCGCGGATGCGCTGAATGCGGAGGATCGCGTTCGGGTTCGGGTCGCCGCAGGCCGGCAGCCCGGTCGCCGGGTCCGGCAGTTGACGATCGGAGATGCCGAGATTCAGGATCTCGAGCGTCACGTCCTGCCACGCGCCGGCGATCGTCTGCATCTCGATCTTGAGGAAGCCGCCGTGGATCGGCGTGTTGATCGCGACGCGGTCGCCCGACGCGGCGTTGCCCGCCGAAATCGCGAACGGCGGACGGCTCGGCAGGACCGCGGTCGGCACGTAGCCCGGTACCGGCGTCACCGCCAGATTGCCGAGCGGAATCGGCGCCAGCGCCGTGACCGTCGGCAGATTCGTGATGTCCGCGGCCGTGTCCGACAGTAGGATGCGGAGGCTCGCCATCGCGAAATAGCGCTGGTCGAGCAGGTCCGGATTGGCGACGTCCTCGTTGACCGCGGGCCGGCGGATCAGGTCGACCGGCACGGCGCCCGCGGCCACGACCGGCAGGTCGAGCCGCCGCGCGCCCGTGCGGCCGTTCTCAATGTAGTGGTTGTACGTGCCCGTCGAGATGTTCGTCCACGTCGGCTCGTTCTGGGGCGATCCCAGCGTGCCGATCAGGCTGGCTTCGGTCGTGGCCAGGTTGCGGAACGTCGCCGGCGCGCGAATGACGCTCACGTTGCCGGTGTAGTTCACACCCACGGCCCAGCCGTTCGACAAGTTGGTGCGGATGATCTCGTTCACCGACGTCACGCGATCGCGCAGCGTCAAGGTGCTGCCGTTGCCGCTCGCGAGAAAGACGGACGAGTTCGAGTGCACGCGGCCGCCGAAGTCGAAGTTGGGGCCGGCAAAGAAGCTCAGGTCGTTCTCCGAGAACAGGCCGAACTGGAACACGGGAATCGCGACGGTCTGCACCGTGCGCGTGAGGCTCGCCTCGGATCCGTCCGGCAAGCGGCCCGTCACCGTCATCTGGTACGGCGTCGCCATGCCCACGAGACCCTGGAAGGGGCCGTTCAGGACGGTCATGACCTGCGCGGCCGGATTGCCGCCCGCGCCGACCGGAAACGTCACGCGATACCCGTTCGTGCCGTCCGGCTCCTGCCACACCGCGCCGAGATTCGTCGGGGCCGCCGCGGCGAGCGCGTTGATCGCCGCCCCGGTCGGCGCATAGTTCGTCGCAAAGAGGTCGCCCAGGTCGGCCGTCAACTGCTCGAGCGCGCCGTGGACGGCGTAGAACGCCTGGGTCCGCGAGCCGTCGAGCGCGCGGACGCGGGTGTCGGTGATGACCAGCGCCGTCACGCCGGCGGTCACGCCGGCCAGCAGCACGAGCACCATCAGCGCACTCGCCAGCGCCGCGCCGCTGTCGTCCTTCAGTTTGACAATGAACTTCTGCATAACCGGTTCCTGCCTCCGCCCTAGCGGTAGCGATCCGTGTACGACAGGCTCCGCAGGCCCACCTGCGTCGCCATCGAGTTGCGCATGAACTCTTTGCTGTTCCCGTTGCGATCGAGCGTCCGCGCCGACACGAAGAGGTTGATCTTCCTGATCTGGTGCGGGCTGTTCGGCGCCACCGGCGTCTCGATGTTCGCCGGGTTGAGCGCGCCGTCGATCAGGTCAAACGTAATCTGAATATTCTCGAGGCCCATCGCGATCGCCAGCCGGGGCCCGAGGCCCACCTGCCGGACGAGCCGCGGCAGCGCCGGATCCGTCGTCAAGTCGATGTAGTAACTCACCATCGTCATGCGGGTGGCCGTGGTCGGCGGAAACACGCCCGGCGCGGACTGGAGGTCCATGATCGAGCCGCCCGCGACCGCGCGCTGGTTGAGGCCCATCGGGTCGCCCGCCGCGAACGGAATCGTCTGCGTGCCGTTCGTGCCGGTCACCATCTGGATGGCGTTCCCCAGCGCGTTGTTGAACAGGATGATGTCCCCCGTGCGGATGCCGTCGGGACCCGTGACCACGGTCCCGACGTTCACCGTCATGTTGGACCCGTCGGCCGCGATCCCCGCGAGCGGGAACTGATTGAGCGCCAGGGTCGGGTCCGCATAGATCAGGGTGATCACGTCGGTCGGCACGCCCAGGATGACGGGCCCGAGGCCGCCGCCCGGAATCACCGCCGGCAAGACGTCCCAGGCCGCCGGAAACACCAGCACGCCGGGACCGGGCCGCTGCACCGGCAACGCCCCCAGTCCGCTCGGAATCGAGATGCCGCCGCGCGGCACGCTCGTCCCCGTCTGGATCATGTCCCGCACCACCAGGCTCATCGCCGCCTGGAGGCTCTGGTTCATCTCCGAGACGATGCGGGCCGTGTCGGCCAGGCGCATCGACGAGCCGAACGCATTCACGGCGGCGCCGATGACGACCAGCGTCAGCGCCATCGCGATGAGCGTTTCCGCGAGAGTGAAGCCGTGATCGCGTTTATGCATAGGAGGAAATGTAGGTCGTGATGATGTACTGCGTGGGCCCGCCGACCGTGCGGTACCGGACGATGACGCGCAGTTGCCGCAGATTCGGCCGAATCTCCCGGAGCTCGATCTCGCGCGTGAAGCCCACGAGCGGCGTGCGCTCGTCATCGGCCGTGCCGAGCAGGCCGTCAGGCCCGGGCTTGATGATTTCCTGGATCGCCCCGTCGTCCGGGGTGTTCACGAGGCCGTCCGGGCCAGGTTCGCGCACGTCGCGCGGGCCGTCCAGGAACACGCCGCCGTCGGCGCCCGCGCCGGCCACGTTCTGAATCTGGTCCCACAGGAGCACGCGGTTGTCGCGCCCCTTGAAGACGCTCTCGATCGCTTCGGCCGCGCGCTGGCTCGCGATGAGCTGATCCTGCGAACCCGTCAGCCGCCGCGTGCCGACCGCCACCGCCCCGGCCAGCGCCATGAGGCCGACGATGACGAGCATCATCGCGGCAAACACTTCGATGAGCGTGAAGCCGTCCTCGGAGTGCGTTCGACCCTTCGTCATGCCCCTACCTCCACTCCGAGCCATTCCAGCGATAGCCGCGGACACGCGCCGTCGGCCCAAACACCGTCAGCGCGCGCGCCGTCTGATCCTTCCCGGGCTGGCCGATGAAGACCGAGCCGTTGAGGACGTTGCCGGCCGCGTCGGTGAACATCCCGTCGGCCGTGAACATGTAGTTCAGCGCTCCGCCGAAGTTGATCGCCACGGCCGCGCCGAACCCATCGGGTGTGTCCGGCTGCCCGCCGAATCTCAGAAACTGCGTGTTGTGCTCGAGGACCGCCGTCGAGATCAGCGTCTCGCCGGCCGGGATGTTGCGCCGCACGACGCTCATGAAGTTCGGCGGCGTGAAGCGGACTTCAACCGAGCGGCGCTGGTTGATCGCCGTCTCGCGCGCCATCTTGAACTGCCACTGCACGATGCGCAGACTGGCATCGCCCTGCACGATGGCCTGCGCCTGGCGGAATCCGCCGATGATGAACCCCAGCGTGATGCTCGTCAGCGCGAGGACCATGAGCAGCTCGAGGAGGCTGAATCCAGCCTGACGCGAAACCGGGTCGTGAGTCGTTGGAGGCACGCGGGAGGTTTAGCAAGGGTTGTGCCCTCCGAAGAGACGTCATAACTTGCTTTGTTTCAATTAGTTACAGTTATTTCGAATCTGTCTGCGGGGCTGGCTGTTACAGTAACTGTGAGCCCGCCGACAGGACTGTGCAAACTCGGGCCGCGACCAGATTCGTAACCGCCGTCCAGGCCAGGCGTGACCAGGCCTGGTCCGCGGTCCTAATGGGTAACAGTCCTGTAATCTGCTTACTGAACTGTCGCGCTCTGGGGCCCCCTGGTGCGACCAATAGGCTCGGCGGCCCTGCCGAATGCCAAAAGTGGCGTGTTCTGGCCCCTCCTGGACTTACCGGATTGGTACCTCCCTTGCCTTTCAAGTAACGCGATCTACGGGTCGCGAGGGGTGTCTTCCCGTCTATCGGACGGCAGCCCCGTCAGCGATTGAGCGAAGGGTGTAACCATGTCTGAACCCAGGGAAACTCCCGACCCGGCTGCGGGCGGCGCGGTGCAGTTCCAAAGAGCAGGACTAGGCAGGCACTCATCGTTGAAGTTATTCTCTTCATCTCCACTCCTTCACATACTGCTCTCAATACTGCTAGGTGCAAAAGGGTGGTT
>JANOGJ010000595.1:0-2212 GCA_031405995.1 Acidobacteriota bacterium | reverse complement strand
GTTTGGGTCTGGGTGGCCGTACCAGCCTGTCCGTAGACGGCCACGCCAACCCACACGACACCGACGACGGCGGCGGCGAATCCCAGTCGAAACACGACGCTCAACACGCGGCTATCCCTGCGTTCCATGACGAAGACCTCTGGGTGGAGTGTAGGCCAGCCGGGCGGCTCGCCGCTACTTCAACGTGTACCTCTCAACACGGAGGTACGGAGCGACGGAGGGCACGGAGCATCTTCGGGGAGATCCTACCCAAAGTCCCCGTGCTCTCCGTGTCTCCGCGTCCCCCGTGTTGAAGGTTAGTGGTCTTCGTCGCGGTGCTTCTTCGCGGCGATCTCGATCTCCCGCGTCTTCTGCCAGCCGAGCTCGCCGTGCTTCTTGAGGTTCTTGTCCGCGGCGGACCTGGTCCGCTCCGACGACTTCACGGCGAACGTCGACGGCAGGCGCTCCAGGTCGAGGCCGTGGCACCCGGGGCACTCCGGCGTGCTCTGCGGCCGCACGAGCGTCTCGAACTCCCGCCCGCAGGCGCGGCAGCGAAAGTCATAGAGCGGCATGCGCGGGATGCTACCAGAACTTCCAGCGCGTCACACCGGCCCCTCCATGTCGCTGACGATGGGCGTGGTGCCTTCCGTCTCAATCTCTTTCCAGATCAGCACGCTGTGCGTTTCCTTGAGGAAGATCGAGCCCACGATGAACGTCAGGCCCGCGACCGCGATGGGATAGTACAGGCCCGCGTAGATGTCGCCCGTCTGGGCGACGATCGAGAGTCCAATGAGCGGCAGCAGGCCGCCGAACACGCCGTTGCCGATGTGGTACGGCAGCGACAGCGCCGTGTACCGGATCCTCGCCGGGAATGCCTCGACGAGATACGCCGCAATGGGCCCGTACACCATCGTCACGAACACGAGCTGGATGAAGACGAGCGCGATGAGCCACCACGTGGCCCGCTGGCCCATCAGGTGGCCGAACCCTTCGTAGGTGAGCACTTCGCGCGCCGGTTGCAGCGCGCCGTTTACGATCGTCTGCGGCGTAATCGAGATGGCGCCGGTCACCGGGTTGCGCATCGAGATCGCGGTGACCACGTTGGAGCCGGCCGCCGCCTGCATCCCTTTGTAGATCGGGATGTAGGACACGGCCGCGAGCAGGCAGCCGAGCATCATGATGCGCTTCCGACCGATGCGATCCGACAGCGCGCCGAAGACGACGAACAGCGGCATGCCGAGGAGCAGCGCGGTGGCGATGATGTAGTTGGCCGACGTGCCGTTCACCTTGAGCACGGCCTGCAGGTAGAAGAGCGCGTAGAACTGGCCGGTGTACCAGACGACGCCCTGGCCCGCGGTGGCGCCGAAGAGCGAGATCAGGACGCGCTTGAGGTTCGCCCGCTCGGTGAAGGCCTCGGCCAGCGGCCGGACCGATCGCAGCCCCGCGTTCTTGAGGTGCTGGAAGATCGGCGATTCCTTCATCCGCATTCGGATGTAGAGCGAGATGCCGACGAGCACGATGGAGATGAGGAACGGCACGCGCCAGCCCCACGCGCGGAAGGACTCCGGCGTCATCATGTGCTGGATGGCCAGGATGACCGCGAGCGAGAGGAACAGGCCGAGCGTGGCGGTGATCTGGATGAAGCTCGTGTAGAAGCCGCGCTTGCCGTCCGGCACGTGCTCCGCCACGTAGACGGCCGCGCCGCCGTACTCGCCGCCAAGCGCCAGGCCCTGCAGCACGCGGATGACGAGCAGGGCGATCGGCGCGGCGACGCCGATCGTCGCGTACGTCGGCAGCACGCCGACAAGCGCCGTCGCCACGCCCATGATGACGAGCGTGACGAGAAACGCGTACTTGCGGCCGACCAGGTCGCCGATGCGGCCGAAGAACAAGGCACCGAACGGCCGGACGACGAAGCCGACGGCGAACGTGGAGAGATACGCGACGAGCGCCAGCGTGTCGTTGCCGCTCGGGTAGAACAGCGGCGCGATGACGGTGGCCAGGCTCCCGAAGATGTAGAAGTCGTACCACTCGATCATCGTGCCCACGGCCGAGGCGGCGATGACTTTCCAGATACCGGCGGTTGAACGCACGGTGCACATCTTACCGAGTTAGAATCGCGCCATGCCGCAAAAGGACGCCGTCCGCCGGTTCCGCTGGACTGACATGCCGAAGGAGACCGTCACTCCGCTGCTCGATCGGCGGCTCATCACCGGCGAGCGCATGATGCTGG
>JANOGJ010000513.1:0-3728 GCA_031405995.1 Acidobacteriota bacterium | reverse complement strand
AATCGCCAGCTCCAGATCCAGTTGCAGGAGGCAGAACATGTCCGCGACCGTCGGCCCCGGGAGCCGGGTGCGCAACTCCTCGAGGTACCGACCGAGGCGCGTCCCGGGAAACGCGTGCGATTTGATCAACTCGAGCAACTGCACATCAAGATCGAGCCCTTCGCCGACCCATTCACGCGTCCGGCGCTCGCTGCGGTGGTAGACGACCTGCACGACCACCGGCACGACCAGCATCAGCAGGGCCGCGGCCAGCAGCGGCGACACCAGCACGTGATTGAACAGCGAGTGAATCAGGATCGCCGCGGCGAGGCCGGGCACGAGGGTGAGCAGGCCGCGCTCCGGATGCCGGTCGAGCAGCGACTTCGCGCTGATGGCGACGGTGGCCGTCACCGTCGCATGCAGGATCGCCGTGCCGAAGCCGCGCGCGATCCACACCCAGATGCGCCGGTCCGAGAGCGCGTTGACGTACTCGACGTTCTCGACGAGCGCGAACCCGGCGCCCACCGCGAACCCGATGATCGCCGCGTCGACGAGAAAGCCGACCTGCCGCCGCAGCAACGGATACGCGAGGCACAGCGCCTTCACCGTCTCTTCGGTCACCGGCGCGACGTATCGTGAAAAGGTCCGCGGCTCGAGGCCGGTGACGTCGAAGAGCCAGCCGTGCAGCCCGCCCGCCCCGAGCGCGACCAGCGCGCCGCCGACCAGCGCGCGCGCGATCATCGACCGATGGACGAGCTTGAAGCTGTCGAACACGACGAGCGCGAGGAGAAAGACCGAGACCGGCAGGAGCGAGACGGCGATGGCGACCACGAACTCGTCTATCTGAGTTACCGCAGGACGCGCAATGACACCATGGCCTCGCGTTCCGACGGCCGGCCCTGTTCGAACGAGATGCCCGCGCCTGCCGAAAGGGTCATGTCCAGCACCGACAGCATGGTGAAGCGGAAGTCGAGCTGCCCGCCTACGCTGACCAGGCGGCGCCCGAGATCGTCGTCCCGATCGAGATTGGTCACGAGCCCCGTGACGAAGAGGGCCGGCCGAATCCAGGTCAGGTAGGCAGCGGGCGTGCCTGCGCGGCTGAAGCGAATCGGCGGCAGATTCCACTCGAGCATCGACCGCAGGAAGTTGCGCCCGCCAATGGCGTTGAGCTCCTGCCCCGGCAGACTCTCGACGTCCCGGTAGCGCTTCGCTTCGCTGTGGTCGACGTAGTTGTTGCCGAAACCCCCAAAGAAGAAGTTCGCGAACGCCTGCTCGGGCGCCTGGGGCGAGAATCCGGCCGCGTTCCGAATCCACACCGAGGAATGCCCGATGGGCAGCGGCAGTCCGAGATCGAACGTCGCGTGGACCTTCGCGAACACGGTGTCGTTCACGTAGTCGCCGCGGAACCCGACCGAGGCCCTCTGGCCCTTCTCCTCATCGACGCTGCCGAGCGATGACCGCACGTTGGAATAGGCGAGGTCCGTGGTCAGCGAGAACAACTTGTCCACGACGACCGGCACGTTCTGGTACTGCGGTAACTGATCGAGGTTCCCTGCCACGCGCGCTTCCACGTCGAGCTCCAGCCGCTTCGGGGCGTCGTAGATCAACGTGTCGCTGCGGCCGAGGCCGATCGAGTAGCCCTTGCGACTCCGTTTCTTCGGACCGAAGAGATCGTAGAAGTCCGCGTCGTTCCACGCCGCATGCGCCTTCCAGTCGTAGCGCTGGTACTCCGCGCGCACGTGCACCCGTTCCCTCGTCGGCAGGTCGCCGGCCGGGGAGTACGTCATCGTGAGAAACGCGTGGTTGAACTGCAGCGGGTCGGAGAAATCGGCACGGAAACCGACCGCCTGCGTGTCCTTGTAGCCCTGCACGACCGGATACAGCGACTCGAGCCCGAGGCCGCCCGCCAGGTGATACGTGCCCGGCGTCTTCTTCAATCCGTCCCAGTCGACGTTGTTCGGCGATCCGGCGAACCACTCCTTCAGCACGGGGTGCTTGTCCACGGTGCGTTCGCCCAGGAACGTGATATTGCCCAAATCGGGCCGGATGACCGCCTTGATCCTGGACGGCACGAAGCCCTCACCGGTGAATCGAAACACCAACAGGTCGTCGCCGCCGAGCGGGAGCGGCCGGACGAATCCCGTTTCGGCGTTCGACACGGCCTCGAGCTGCTTCGTCGCGATCTCGTACCGGAAGATGTTCGAGACGCCCGTGACATACGCGCTGCCGTACAGGAACTTCCCATCGTCTGAAAACACGAATCCGGACGGCACCACCGTGCCCTGATCGAACTCGGCGACCGGCGCGGCATTGGCGTCACCGAGCGACGACACCGCCATCACGCGCACACTCTGCTTCCCGCTCACGTCGCCGTAACTCATCACGGCCAACGTCCCATCGGCCGACAGATCCAGGTCGTACACGACGATGCCGTACGGGAGGGTGACGACCCGGGTCCAGTCGGTGAAGGGAGCGGTCATTTTCACGATCGAGCAGATGCCATTCAAGTGCCGGATGCCCCAGAGCGACCCGTCGGCGCGGTTGAACGCGAGATCGCCGACGCGCAGGTCCTTCTGCAACACGGTCGTCTTCCTCGTCTTGACATCGAGCTTCACGAGGTCGCGGTAGGCGACGTTGTCGGTCGTGTAGAAGATCGTCTGCGACTTCTCGTCGTAGGCCAGCGACGCGACCTGGTAGATGCGCGGGCCCTTGACGTCAACCAGGTGCCGGACCTCGCCCGTGGTGGCCGAGATCGCGCCGATGTGGGCGACCACGCCCGGGTAGTTCAGCGCCGCGTAGATCGTGTTCGTCGAACGGTCCAGGTACGCGCGCGAGATCGAGCCCAGCGCGCGCTTGGAGACGTCCGTAAACGGCGTGACGGGGTATTTCCGGATCACCTCGAGATTGGATTTCTGGAACGTCTGTTCGAAGGTCACCCACTTGGCCCAGGCCTCGTCCAGCGGAGTGCCGAACACCAGCTCGAACTGGCTGGAGTAGTGCGCGCGGCTGCCTGGCTTCCGCGACACCCAGGTGATCAGTTTCTCCGGTGAGTACTCATAGGCCAGCCAGGTCATGAAGCGCGAGCCGTAGAGGTACGAGTTCACCTCCACCTGAAAGTCGATCTTGGTGCCCTCGGCAGCCAAGCCGAGCGGATCGTAGAAGCGCGAGCCATCCTTCACCATCGATCGAAAGACCATCTCGTCGTAGCCGCTTTGCGCGCGGCCGAGCCCGCCGGCCATCCACGTGTCGATGAACACGGCGATGCCTTCGGCGTACCAGCGCGGTGTGGCCACGCGCGGCGACGTCAGGAAGAAGTACGCCACCGATTCCGGCTGCTCGGCGATCGGCATCGGCTTGCCGGAGAACAGCTTGCGCCACATCCGGTCGGCGCCCGCCGGCTGGTCCATCGTCGCCACGTGCACCAGCTCGTGGTTGGCGATCATGGTCAGCCGCTCGTTCGCCGAGAGCGTCTCGAACAGGTAGCTGAGCGGCGCCACGTGCACCTGGACCATGTTGCGCGGCACCGACGTGGCGAACGCGTTGCCGTAGTCCTGGAAGTCGAGCATCAGCACCGTGGGGCGCTCGCTCGGCGTGAAGTCAAAAAGCTTCTTGTGGAACGTGAGCGAGTTGGTGAACGTCCGCCCCGCGTACGGCACCAGAAAGGACAGCGCGCCGTCCACGTACACCAGGCGCAGATCGGGGGTGTCGACCTTGGCCAGCTGCGCCGCCGCCGGTCGGGCGACGGCCCC
>JANOGJ010000510.1:0-1851 GCA_031405995.1 Acidobacteriota bacterium | reverse complement strand
CGCGTCAGCCACGAGCATGCTGGTCTGCGCTTCCTTGAACTTCAGACCGCCGGCGATGCCGCCGATGACGCCTCCGAACCTGGAGACCACCCCGCCGCCGACGCCGCCGGCATTGCCTTCGGAGAACACCACCGCGGGCGTCATCACGAAGTCGGCGGTGACCATCTGGCCGCCGCCCATGTTCGACCCTTCACGCATCTCACCGGCCCCGGCGAGCTGGCGCTCCTGCATGACGTTCCGCATCCCGGCGCCGCGCTCGACGACGATGAAGCAGTTGGACTGCTGGATCATCATGCGAATGAGACCGACGGGCGAGGACAGCTTGTAGCGCGAGAGCGCTGTGAGAATCTCACTCTGCGGCTCGACGACGGCCATCGCGCCCATCGGCTTCTCGCACTTCTCGAGGCCCGAGTCACCCGTGCTGCCGTCGGTCCCGGCGGCGCCTTGCACGACGCTACCCCCCTGCCCCGGCTTGGGCTTGGTGATGCCGCCCTGCGCGGCGGCAATAGACGGGATCAGCACGGCGCAGGCGGCCGCAGCAATCGAACGACGCATAGCAAGCTTGGACATCACACCCCTCCGGAAAACGGATGGAAATTGGGGCGAGTCTAGCACGAGGTCCCCATCTGGCTATGCGCAGAGGGGGCGGAAAAACCGTCATGACCTTCTATACTGCGATTTGTGACCTACATCCAGCCGTTCTCACCTCCGCCAATCGGAAGCCCGGCTGAAGTCGGGCCAGGCGCCCGGCCGAGGAGGGTGAGAACGGCTCTCGTCATCGGCGGCCCGGCGCTGGCGGTCGCGCTCGTCGCCGGTTATTTCATCTGGAACGCCACGCGCGCGCCGGCACTGACCGAGCGCGACACGATCCTCGTCGCTGACTTCGTCAACTCCACCGGCGATCCGGTCTTTGACGACGCGCTGAAGCAAGCCGTGTCGGTGCAGTTGCAGCAGACGCCGTTCCTCACGCTGCTGCCCGACCAGCGCGTGCAGCGCACGCTGCGGCTGATGCAGCGCGCCCCCGACGACGCCGTGACAGGCGAAGTCGCGCGCGAGGTCTGCCAGCGCGCGGGCGCCAAGGCGACCATCGAGGGGTCGATCGCGCCGCTGGGATCGAACTTCGTCCTCGCGCTGGGCGTGCACAACTGCGCGACGGGCGCGCCGCTCGCCGAACAGCAGACCCAGGCCGGCAGCAAGGAAACGGTCCTCAAGGAACTCGGCCTGGCGGTCACGGCCATCCGCGGGCGCATCGGCGAGTCGCTCGCGTCGATCCAGAAGTACGACGTCCCGGTGACGGACGCCACGACCTCGTCGCTCGAGGCGCTCCGGGCGTACGGGCTCGGCGTGCGCGCCAGGGCCACCAGGAGCGACGAAGAGTCGATTCCGTTCTTTCGCCAGGCGACCGAGCTCGACCCGAACTTCGCCCTGGCCTACGCCAAGCTCGGCGTGGTCTCGGGCAACCTCGGCCGTGCGGACGACGCGAGAGCCTTCGCGCTCAAGGCGTACGAGCTGCGCGACCGCGTGAGCGAGTACGAGCGGCTCTACATCAACTGGAACCATGCCGCGCGGGTGCTGCAGGATCAGAACAAGGCGCGGGAGGCGCTCGAGCTGCTCACGGCGTCGTATCCGCGCGACTTCGCCGCGCACAACAACCTGGGCGTCTACTACAACGGGCGCGCCGAGTTCGACAAGGCGCTGGAATCGTATCGCGCCGCCCACACACTCGGGCCCGACGAGCCGCTGCCGCTCTCGAACGCCGCCTACGTGCTCCTCTTCCTCGGCCGCACCGAGGAGGCCTACACGGCCGCTGAGCAGGCGCTGGCGCTTCGGCCGAATCCCGGCCTGGCGATC